>SLGQ01000219.1 GCA_007136595.1 Candidatus Sumerlaeota bacterium
GATTTGCCCCTTTAATGTGGCAGGCTGTTCCATCACAAATTGAAATAACATATTTGCCCGGCTTAGTTCTTTTGAACTGGGCATAAAAGCTGAGTACCCCTTCAACTTCGGCAGGTTTCATCCCGAAATGATCCGAAATCTTCAAAATGGATTCATCTGAAACAAAACCTTCTTCATGTTGAACTTCCTGAAGAGCTTTGATCAGAAAGCTCCCTTCTTTTTCAAATTTACCAATAATCTCATTTACATTGCTCATTTTGCCTCCTGATTGGCTTTGATCGTGATAATATTCATAAAAACAGTAGTTTTATTGCTATTCATTTTTCAGCGAGCAAAAAGTATCCAAAAAACGATGAAAAAAACACCGATGACTATCTTTTAGTAAAAAAATCTTTATGTCAAGGAAGTATAAAAAAAAATTTGAATTATTGTCAATTTTTAAAAGAATAATTTATAAGAGTGAAAAATCTTTTTGCTATTTTTTCAAGGAATCGTAAATTCTTTTATTAAGATGAGTTTGTTTTTTTACCATTTTGAAAGGAAGGTCGTTTGGATTATCTGAAATACTCGAAGTTGTTTAAACCGCAGAAATCAAATTTATCAATATTTCATGACCTGATGCCGTTCAGAGTAAGAGAAATACTTCTTGTGGCATCGGTATATGATGCTTATATCCTTGAAAGGGAAGGACAGCTTTTTGAGCAGATATACGGTGAGTATTATCAGCTCAATCTTTCCAGTGCACCAAGGGTAACGAGTGTTTTTTCAATTGATGAAGCAATTGATGAAATTTCTGAAGGGAGCTTTGACCTTGTCATCATAATGACAGGAATTGAAAGGAACATGCCACTTATATTAAGCAGGAAAATAAAAGAAATAAAGCCCGATCTGCCGATACTTCTGCTTATTAACAACAACAACCAGATCGCTCACTATGAAAGTGTTGCCAAAGAAATGGTACACATAGAAAAAATGTTTGTGTGGAACGGGGACAGCAATATTTTTCTTGCGATGATAAAATATATTGAAGATGCAAAAAATGTTGAAAGCGACACTTTGACAGGTGGAGTGAGAGTAGTTTTGGTGATAGAAGATTCAATAAGATACTACTCAAGATACCTGCCGACACTTTGCAGTGTAATAATGAGAGAAGTTCAGAGGTTGATCAGCGGAGAAGATATCGATGCCAGATATAAAATCCTCAGAATGCGTGCCAGACCCAAAGTTATACTTGCGTCAACCTATGAAGAAGCCATTGAACTTTTTGAAAAATACGGGGAATATCTCTTGTGCGTAATAACGGATGTCAGGTATCCGAAAGAGGGGATACTTGATGGCGATGCAGGAAAAGAGATGGTCAAACATATCCAGTCTGTCCGCTCCGTTCCGATTTTAATGCAATCTTCAGAAAAGGAAAACAGAGTTTTTGCACAACAGAAAAAAGTTACATTCATTGATAAAAATTCGCAGAATCTTTCAAGAGAACTGATCGACTTTTTTAAGTTCAATCTCGGTTTCGGCAACTTCATTTTCCGTGACAGAGCAGGGGATATGATAGCTGAAGCAAGATATATGAAAGAGTTTGAAGTTATCATAGATCAGGTTCCCGATGAATCAATAGTTTATCATAGTGACAGGAATGATTTTTCAACATGGTTCATGGCAAAAGGGGAAATAAAAAGTGCATTGAAGCTGAAATATGTCAAGACCTGTGATTTTAAAACTGCGGAAGAGATCCGGGTTTTTCTTAAAGATATTCTCCGTGACAGATGGCTCGAAAAGAAAAAGGATTCCATTTCAAGTTTTTCTGAAACTGTATTTAGAGAAAAGTCTTATCTAATGAGAGTTGCAAACGGTTCTGTCGGAGGAAAGGGGAGAGGAATAGCGTTCACCGATTCACTGATACAGAAACCGCGATTCAAAGAGTTGTTGCAGGGAATAAATGTAACGATCCCTAAAACGATAATTATCGGGACGGATGAGTTCGAACATTTTATGGATCAGACAGATTTCAATGATCTTATACACTCGGAAATAGATCATTCCGAGGTTAGAAAAAGGTTCTTACAAATGAATGTTTCTTCTGTTTTGTCACAGAGATTGAAAAAAATGCTTCTGAACATCACTTCTCCGCTTGCAGTCAGAAGTTCAGGACTTTTTGAAGACAGTCTTTCTCAACCTTTTGCGGGGATCTATGAAACATACTTCCTTCCGAACAATCATCCTGATATCAATATAAGGCTCAAACAGCTTGAAGATGCAATAAAGATGGTATATGCTTCAGTTTTTACTCCCCTTGCCAAAAGCTATTTCGAATCGGTAAACCATAGCATTGAAGAAGAGAAAATGGCTGTTATAATTCAGGAACTTGTCGGCAGCTCTTACGGGGATCATTTTTATCCTCATATCAGTGGAGTTGCCCAGTCTTATAACTACTATCCTTTTTCACACATGAAACCGGAAGATGGTTTGGGGCTGCTCGCAGTTGGTCTCGGAAAGAGCGTTGTTGACGGAGGTCAAACTTACAGGTTTTGTCCGAAATATCCCAAAATGAATGTCATGACCATAAAAGATCTTCTTCAAAATTCACAGCGGGATCTCCATGTTCTTGATATAGGGAACAAAGAGGTGGATTTGAGTTCGGGAGAAGAGGCAACTTTGCAAAAAATTCCCATTGATGTTGCAGAAAAACACGGAACAATAACCCACTGTGCATCTGTGTTTGACAATTCTTCATATACTTTGAGACCGGGGATCCATAGTCCGGGACCGAGGATAATAGATTTCAGATATATACTTCAGTATGATTACATACCTCTTGCTGACACTGTTTCCCGGATACTTGATGTGATGGGAAGTGCACTTGGAACTCCTGTCGAAATTGAATTTTCGGTTGATCTTAATAAAGACGATTCCGGTAAAACATCTTTTTATCTTCTTCAAGTCAAGCCTCTGATAAGAAGTGTTGACACAAATGTCGTTGATATATCAAATGTTGAAAAAGATGATCTTATCCTATATACCGAAAGGGGTATGGGAAATGGAATAATCGAAAATTTAAGGGATATTGTCTATGTAGTTCCTGAAAAATTTGATAAAATGAAAACCCGTGAAATTGAAAAAGAAGTGCGGGATTTAAACGGGGAAATGAAAAAGGGGAGTACGGAATATGTCCTTATCGGTCCGGGAAGATGGGGTTCAAGCGATCATTTTCTCGGTATTCCTGTTGACTGGGCTTCTATCAGTCAGGCAAAGGTTATAGTTGAAGCAGGACTGAAAGATTTTAATGTTGATGCTTCTTTAGGGAGCCATTTTTTTCACAATATTACATCTATGAACATTGGCTATTTCACAGTACCGTCAAAAAGTGAAAATTCTTTTATTGACTATCAATATCTGGAGTCTATTGAATCTATCAATGAAACAAAGTTTTTAAGGCATGTTAGATTCAAAAAGCCTTTTAAGGTGGTCATGGATGGAAGGAAGTCAATTTCTTTAATAACTAAAGACGGTTGGAAGGAGTAATATGTATTTTAGACAGTTGCTTGATAAAATTGACCAGTATAGGGAAAAACGGGATATTTTTCATGACCTTATGCAGTTTAAAGTTCAGGAAGTTCTACTTGTTTCAACACTGTATGATTCTTTCATAATGGAACAGGAAGGTGATCTGGGCGATGTTGTTTACGGTGAGTACAGTCAATTGAATTTGAGTTCCGCTCCCAGAATAACCAGTGCGTATTCAACAAAAAGTGCCATCAGGAAACTTCAACATAAAAAGTTTGACATGGTAATTGTCATGGTTGGAGTTGAATTTGAGGTTCCTAAAGAACTTTCCCTGAAAATAAAAGATATCGATCCTGAAATTCCGGTCATACTGCTTTTTAACAACAACAGCACACTCTCTGCTTTTTCTGAAAAGTACGATGCTTTTGAATATGCAGACCAGGCTTTTGTCTGGAATGGAGATCCCAAAGTTTTTCTTGCCATGATAAAACTTGTTGAAGACCGGATGAATATTGATAATGATACAAGGCTCGGGATGGTAAGGGTCATTTTGCTTGTTGAGGACAGCATAAGGTATTTCAGCAGATATCTTCCACTTCTTTACAGCGAAATCATGAAGCAGACCCGGCAACTGATAGAATCAGAGGAAAGTGACTCCAGAAAGCTTCTGAGGATGAGAGCTAGACCTAAAGTTGTCGTTGCTTCAAATTATGAGGATGCCGTTAAAATTTTTGAAACATACCGCGACAACATGCTTTGTGTGATAAGTGATGTTCACTTCAAGAGAGAAGGGGTCGGCGATACAGAGTCGGGTATCCGCTTTATAAAATATGTAAGGGAAAAAAGTTCAGGAATACCGATACTTTTGCAGAGCAGTGATAAAGAAAACTCTGAAAAAGCAACAATTTACAACGCATTTTTTCTTGATAAAAAGTCAGACAGTTTTGTTACCGAGCTGAGACACTTTATTTTGACCAATCTGGGGTTCGGGAAGTTCATATTTAAAGACCGTTCAGGAGCAAATGTCATTGCCGAAGCAAATAATATGGACGAGTTTGAATATCACATAAGGAAACTCCCTATTCCCAGTCTTGTTTACCATGCGGAGAACAACCATTTTTCCACTTGGCTCATGGCAAGAGGGGAAGTTCAGCTTGCAACTATTTTAAGGGCACTTAAAACTTCACATTTTGACGACTGTGAAGTGTTGAGAGAGTTTCTCATAGAGATTTTTGATGTCATCAGACAGCTTAAAACAAGGGGGCTTGTGATAGGGTTTGATGATTCCTATAAAAATATAGATTGTAACTGTATTTTCAGATTTGCGACCGGTTCTCTGGGCGGTAAAGGGAGAGGTGTCGCTTTTATCAATAATTTGATAGAGCGGGTCAATTTCGGTATTGAAAAAGTTGAGGTGAAAGTTCCTCTGACCGGCATAATAGGATCGGATGCTTTTGATGAGTTCATTGAAAAGAATTCTCTTTCCGAAGTGATACACAGCGAAATTGACTATCAGGAACTCAGGAATATTTTTATATCTTCTAAATTGCCTGATGACCTTGAAAAGAAGCTCAGAAAATTTATCGACAGTGTGACCGGTCCTATTGCAGTAAGAAGTTCCGGGCTTTTTGAAGATATGCTTATGCAACCTTTTGCCGGCATCTATGAAACATATTTTCTTCCAAATAATTCGAAAGATAATGGAAAAAGGTTCAAGCAGTTGTCTGATGCGATCAAGCTGATCTACGCCTCTTTATATTCACCTAAAGCCAAGGCATATTTCAGTGCTTTAAATTATGAGATTGAAGAAGAAAAAATGGGGATCGTTGTTCAGAAAGTTGTTGGAAGAGAGCATGATAATTATTTTTATCCCCACATAAGCGGAACTGCCCAGTCAAGAAATCATTATCCTGTTGCATATCTTAAACCGGAAGACGGTATATCAGTTATTGCGGCAGGTCTTGGAACTTATGTTGTTGACGGGGACAATGCTTTCAGGTTTTGTGCGAAATATCCGAGACTTGATTTGATCTCAGAGCGTTACCAGATAAAAAATTCTCAGCAGTATCTTTATGCGATTGATATGAAAAATGAGAATCCCGATATACTTGAAGGTGAAAATAACTGCTATACCAAGCTTGCCGTTGAAGAAGCTAAAAAGCACGGTTCTCTTGATTATGTGTTGAGCAACTATGATTACAACGATAACCGGATTTATCCGGGAAGGTCTGATAACGGTGCAGATATTGTTAATTTTTCAAATATACTTAAATATGGTTATCTTCCTTTGGCAAAAGCAATCGAAGCGTTCCTGGAGGTCGGGGAAAAATCTATGGGTGCTCCGATAGAGATAGAGTTTGCTTTTGATATTGATCCATCTGACGGGGGAAGCGGCACTTTTTATGTTTTGCAACTTAAACCGATGATACACAATACAGATAATGCCGATATAAATATCAACGATGTTAAAAGGAAAGAGCTGTTGCTTTTTACTGACAAAGGGATGGGGAACGGGAAAATAGATCATATTACCGATGTAGTTTTTGTTGATCCCGATAAATTTGATAAAACTGCTACCCGTAAAATGGTTGAAGAAATATCAAAGATCAACAAAAAACTGGGTGAGGAAAACAGAAGATATATTCTTATCGGTCCCGGAAGATGGGGTTCAAGGGATCCTTTTCTGGGAATTCCTGTCAACTTTTCAGATATTTCCAACTCAAAGATCATTGTTGAAGCGGGACTTAAAGATTTTCAGATCGATGCATCACTGGGAAGTCACTTTTTTCATAACATTGTATCAATGAATATCGGATATTTCACAGTAAATTACCAGTCAAAAGAATCTTTCATAGACTGGGACTGGCTGAAATCATTTAAACCTTTTGATAAAACAGAAAGTTTTGTCCATCTGAGATTTGAAGATCCGGTAGAAGTTCTAATGGACGGGAGAAAGGGGATAAGTATAATTAAAAAGTGCCGGAATAAATAAAATGACAAACCCTCCTCAAATCCTGAAGCTGATAAAAGAAATATCAAACTCCATTGATAACAACACCTTCATAAAAATCGTTATAAGCAATAAAGTTAGTAAAAACAGTGATTTGCAAAAAGCTTCTGCAAGGTTGATAGAGCTTAAAAAAGGGATAAGATTTTCATTTAACTACAGATACAGAACGAAAGATATTGAAAAGAACTATTCCGTGGAAGAGGGAATTAACGAAGTTGAAAACCTTCTGAAAACTCTTTTTTATGATGCCACTCTTTTTACTGTTAAAGAAGAGATCTATTTCACAGGGAAAGGTAAAAAAGGAAAAATAACCACTGTTCCCGCTTCTCTGGAAAGGAAAATATCAAAAGAACACAACAGAACTAAAAAAAGGCTTATTGATATTGAAA
>SLGQ01000076.1 GCA_007136595.1 Candidatus Sumerlaeota bacterium
GGGAAACATTGGTTCCTCTGACAAGTTTGACTTTTTTAGTGTCAACCGCATCAAGAAGGCTTTGTGAACATCTTGCCGGATCAAGAAACAGGGTTTTTCCGTTCATTTTTTTAAGAACATTATAAATTTCACCATATTTTTTTACTTTGACACCATCTTTTTCAAGTGCTTTGATATCGGAATCTTTGAATTTTCCCGGAACAACATAAAGTTCGGCAGTTTTTTTCCCTATCAAACCGAAAGCTATCACGACCGGATTGCATTTAACATCACTTCCTCTTATGTTGAAAAGCCATGCGATATCATCAAGCGATGTAAAAAGATGATAGTCCACACCTTTTTCCGCCATTTTTTCTCTCACTGCTTTAAATTTGTCAGGTCTGTTCATTCCCGCATATTTGACAGGATGAAGCTTTGCTTTTTCAGATGGGAACTCAGGTCTGTTTTTCCATATAGCATCAACAAGGTCTTCACAAGGCTTAACTTTGAGTCCTTTTGACTCAAATGCTTCTTTAAGACCGTCAACTTCATTGATAGACATTACAGAAGCATCAAAACCGACTTTCCCATTCTTTTTAAGTTCTTTTGATACCCACACTTTGTAGTCAAGTGTTTCGGGAAGTCCCATTTTGAACAGAGTGATACCTGTCCCTTTCAATTCTTCTTCAGCTTGAATAAAATATCTTCCGTCAGTCCAGAGTCCCGCTTTTTTTGCTGTAACAACCACAGTCCCCGCTGATCCTGTAAAGCCGCTTATCCACTCTCTTGTTTTCCATCTCGGAGCAACATATTCACTTTGATGTGGATCAGAACTCGGTATGATATATGCATCAACACCGCTTTTTTTCATCATTGATCTCAGTTCCTGTAATTTTTCTTTAATTTCCATGAAATCCTCCATATCGCACAGTTACAAAAAAAATCTCCCAACATAATAAATTAGGAAATTTAAATATCAAGGAAAAGAGTAGCACAATTGTATTTTAGTTGAAAAGAGTTGTCAAAATCATTTTTCTTGACATCCTCTCACAATTCACCTAGTCTAATCCAAGTTAACTTTAATGTTTCTTGAGAGTTCATATCATGAAGTTATATTTGACTTGTTCTGTGGCAATTTACCTTGTTATTTCATTTGGATGCTCCAACAAACCGGATATTTTCAAAAACAGCAACGATGACTTCAAACCTGTTTGGGGAGACACATCAGAAGCTGCCGATAATGATAAAGGAAATGATTTTAATGTGCCCGATGATGACGACTTGTCCGACGAAGCCTTGGCAGAGTCAGATGATGATTCAGTTTTTTATGAAGAACCTGACATTGAAGAACAATATTTTGAAGATGATGTTGAAATCTATGATGACTTTGAAGTGAAAGATGACTTTGAGATTGACGATCCTTTTAATATGCCGGATGATGACGAAAACGATGATGACTTTTCCGGAACATTATGTCCACCCGGACAAGGAGGCAAAGATTGTAAACTGTGTGCCAGATATGTTGTCCCGACAATTAAGGGAGATGGATCATCTTTATCTTGGGAACACGCAACGGCATCTATTCAAAATGCCATAAACAGTGCTCAAGATCAAATCTCAAAACACGGCGGAAGGTGCTCAGTTTTCATAAAAGAAGGCGTTTATAATATTACTGAAACAGTTTTTATGATGGACAAGATTGATATTATTGGCGGTTTTAGCGGAGAACACGCAGATCCGGAATTTGCCGACCCTGAAATTCACCCTGTAATACTTGATGGAAGCGGCACATCAAGGGTTATTGCGGGAGCAAGTGCCGCAAAATTGAAAAATGTCACTATACAAAACGGGAATGCCATGAATTCTTCAATAAAAAATGGTGGCGGGATGATCGTTTTTTTTGCATACGATCTGAAGATTGAAAACTCTAAGTTCATTGACAATAAAGCGGAAAACGGTGGAGCAATTTTCGTTGGAGATTATTCCGATATTAAGATAACCGACACATTTTTTGAAAACAACCAAGCTCAAAAAGAAGGTGGAGCTGTAAAAATTGCTGAAGAAAGCAGAGCAAACTTTGACAGAACCCATTATTTGAACAACTCGGCAGAAAAAGGCGGGGCAATTTCAATTGAAAGTTGCGGAGAAGAAAGAGTTTATCTGTTCAACTCCCTTTTTGACAAAAATTCTGCTCATTTAAAAGGCGGTGCAATATTCAATTCCGGATCTTCACCGTTCATCGGATTCAATACATTTGTAAATAACTCATCTTATTCAGGTTCCGTGATCCACTCATCTATTGGAAATGAACCTTATCTTGCCGGCAATATCTTTTCACAAAATTCCTTATCTGCTCCGGCAACTGGAAACTATCTTGCCTTTTACAACAATTTTCATTCTGAACACCCTTTTCCCGAAGGAACCGGCAACATCAATCTCGACCCTTTGTTTGTTGACATCAAAAACAGGAACTACCGGCTTGAATCTCACTCCCCTTCCGTTGACTCAGTGCCGCTTGATCTTGATTTCATCAACTATGACCTTGATGGAATTCCCCGTCCACAAAATGGAATTCTTGATATGGGATGTTACGAGCGATAAAACCTTGACTTTTGTTCTTCACTGTTTTAATTTTTGATTGTTAATTATGTCCGCTTGCCGATCTAAAAAGATTTGCAACCTGATACTCATTGGAATCTCAATTTTGGAGGAAAGAAAATGTCTGACCTGATCAACAAGAAAATATGCGTTATCGGACTGGGCTATGTGGGTCTCCCTTTAGCTGTTGAATTTGGAAAAGTGTTTGACACTGTAGGCTTTGATATAAATCTCAAGAGGGTTGAAGAGCTCAGGCAGGGTGTTGATAAAACCCTTGAGGTCGAACCGGAAAACATGAAACTTGCTTTAAAACTTAAATATACCACTGAAATAAAAGATTGTACCGATTCAAATGTCTATATCATTACCGTCCCCACTCCAATAAATGAGCACAAACAGCCTGATCTTACTCCGGTAATAAAAGCTTCGGAAACTGTTGGTACCATCTTGAAAAAAGGTGACATCGTCATTTACGAATCAACAGTTTATCCCGGATGTACCGAAGAAGTTTGTGTTCCGATCCTTGAAAAACTGTCGGGTTTAAAATTTAACGAAGATTTTTTCTGCGGTTTTTCTCCGGAAAGGGTTAATCCGGGAGATAAAGTTCATACTGTTGTGACAATAAAAAAAGTTACAAGCGGATCAACACCTGAAATTGCTGAAGAGATAGATGCCCTTTACAGGGAGATCATCAAAGCCGGAACACACAAAGCATCGAGCATCAAGGTTGCAGAAGCTGCAAAAGTTATTGAAAACTCACAAAGAGATGTAAACATAGCATTTGTGAATGAATTGGCACTTATTTTTGAAAGACTTGAAATAGATACACTTGATGTTCTTGAAGCAGCAGGAACAAAATGGAACTTTCTCCCATTCAGACCGGGACTTGTCGGTGGACACTGTATAGGTGTGGATCCCTACTATCTTACTCATAAAGCGCAGGCTGTAGGTTACAACCCCGAAGTTATCCTTTCAGGAAGAAGGATAAACGACAACATGGGTATATATGTTGCCAACAAAGTTATAAAGCTGATGATACAGAAAAATAAAAAGGTTAAGCACTCAAAAATTCTTGTACTTGGGATCACTTTTAAAGAAAATTGCCCCGATATCAGAAATTCAAGAGTTATTGATGTAGTTAACGAACTTAAAGAATTCGGATGCATGGTCGATGTATGTGATCCACTTGCCGATCCTTATGAAGTTATGGAAGAATACGGGATAAAACTGTCGGAATTCAGTGATTGCAAAGAATTTGACTATGATGCCCTTGTTCTTGCTGTTTCTCATGATTCTTTTAAAGATTACGACCTTTCCGATTTCATTAACAGGCAGACTGTGATCTATGACATAAAAGGATTTTTTGACAGAAAAATTGTCACCGGGAGGTTATAATGAAAAACTTCGCCCTTATCGGTGCCGCCGGATACATAGCCCCCAGACACATGAAAGCCATTAAGGAAACAGGCAACAATCTTCTTGCGATCATGGATCCCAATGACAGTATAGGAGTTGTTGACAGCTATTTTCCTGAAGCTGAATTTTTTGTTGAATTTGAAAGGTTTGACAGACATCTTGATAAACTTAGAAGAAGGGAAAACAAAATAGACTATGTGTCAATAGCTTCTCCCAATTATCTTCATGATGCACACATACGATTGGCTTTAAGGAATATGGCTTATGCAATATGTGAAAAACCGCTTGTTTTAAATCCCTGGACAGTTGACAACTTAAAGATCATAGAGCAGGAAACCGGTTTTAATGTTTTTACCATTCTTCAGCTCAGACTTCATCCTACTATTGTAGCATTAAAAGAAAAAATAGAAAACAGTCCTCCCGGCAAAGTTTTCGATGTTGACCTTACATACATTACCAGCCGGGGAAGATGGTACGATGTGAGCTGGAAAGGAGATGCCTCAAAATCGGGCGGAATGTCAACCAATATAGGGATCCATTTTTTTGATATGCTTCACTGGATTTTCGGATATGTTAAGAAAAATATTGTCAATGTTCAGGACAGAGATGTTGCAGCAGGGTTTATGCAGTTTGAAAAAGCAAGGGTTCGCTGGTTCTTAAGTATAAATGAAAGAATGCTTCCCAGAACTGTTTCTGAAGCAGGGAAGAAAACTTTTCGTTCAATAACAATTGATGGAGAAGAACTTGAATTCAGTGATGGATTCACCGATCTCCATACTGACAGTTACAGAAATATTCTTGAAGGGAACGGGTTTGATCTTGAAGAGTCGAGACCTGCTGTGGAAATTGCATTTAATATCAGAAATGCCTGTCCTGTCGGTCTCAGAGGAGACTATCATCCGTTCCTTAAAAGCTGGAGACGATAATGGCTGAAAAAGAATACTTTGTTCATGAAACTGCAATAATAGATGAGAGTGTGAAAATTGGAGAAGGGACTAAAATTTGGTGTTTCTGTCATTTGCTGAAAAACACAACTATCGGTAAAAACTGCGTTTTAGGACAAAATTGCGTTGTCGGAGCAAATGTAAAGATTGGCAACGGCGTAAAAGCGCAGAATAATGTTTCAATATATGAAGGTGTTGAAATAGAAGATGATGTTTTTCTTGGACCATCAATGGTATTTACAAATGTCATAAACCCCCGCTCTTTTATAGAAAGAAAAGATGAATTCAAAAAAACACTTGTAAAAAAAGGGGCTTCTATTGGGGCTAATGCAACAATTGTCTGCGGAGCTACAATAGGAAGATATGCTTTTGTTGGAGCGGCATCTCTTGTCACTAAAGATGTTCCCGATTTTGCACTTGTTTACGGAATTCCTGCAAGACAGCATGGCTGGGTTGGAATAAGCGGCAACAAACTTGATTTCGATGAGTCAGGGTCTGCCAAAGATACTGACGGAACAAAATATATCTTAAAAGATGGTGTTGTTGACCGAAAAAGTTGATTTTCTTGTTTAAAAGTTTGTTAGCGCACACATCGCACAGAGTAGGCTGTTGCTTTTGGGGCACTACCTACACGGCCAATATTGAAATGCACACCCCAAACAACATTTGCATCACCCAAATAGGATGAGGACGACAAGTAACCGTCTTTATCTCCAAAGACACTGTATTTGCCAAAGCTGTCCACAAGGCACCCGTCACATGATGCAGAAATAAAGTATTCACCAGCCAACTTATCAGGATCTTCTATTTCACACCACGGATCCTGTCCATAAGGCTTTGGATATTCTGTCTGCGGACATTCTTTTATAAGTGATCTGTATTCCTGAATATTTGGCAGTCTCCCGCTTAAACCTTCACAATACGAAATTGCATTGCTCCACTCCATTGTGTCAGGTGCATTATCTGACCAACAGAGTCCTTTGTGGTAATGAGGAAAAACTTCATCATCACAAATACATTTCTCTGTATCTTCCCAATGACCCGATATACAGAGCTGTTCAAAAAAACCGACATCCAAAACTCCACATATTGTTTCTCCATTCTGAAAATTCCCGTCAATACAAATATCAGGATCATCACATTCACCATTATATTCCCATTGTGAGCTCAAACATAATTGAGGACGACTACCACGGTTATCTAGACCGCAATAATTTTCAAGTGTTCTCTCATCACCTGAATCACATATACCAGTGTTAATTGAATAATTCCCTGATACTGTCCAATCATCGATATTCCCTTCATTTACTTCAAACTCAACTGTAATATTTGCTGTAACTGTTGTTTCAAACTCATTTGATGAAACAATACCTTTTATTGAAAGTTTATCTCCATCATTTATAGGAGATTCACTTAAGCCGGTATCAGTTCCGTTTATCACAATTGTCCCAAGAGTTGTTTTTGCCACTGCCGTTGTTGCGGGATTAACCCTGACTGTTTTTTCTTCTGAAATATAAATAGTATTCCTTTCAGCATTTTCAACAACCCCAAAATCCAAATCAAACTCCCATTTATTGATTACCCCGTTTCCGTCATCATCGCAATAATCTTCAAAATCATCAGTCTCTTCATCGTTATCGGTAACTGGTAACGAGTCATCAGTGACGGGATCATCATCATCTATGACGGGTGACTCGTCACTGATCACCAGTAGTGCCCGTCTTGAGCTTGTCGAGAGGAGTTCATCGAACTACTGGTCACCGGCAGCTTCGCTGCCTCTCAACATACTGTTTTGAATTTCAAGGTTAGCGACTGGAAGTCGCTGTGGCGAGTGATCTGAATCGTGAAGGGTTATGCTTTAATTTTTTCAAGGTTGATCTTTACTTTCATTCCGAGTGCCGCTGCATATTTAAGAAGGGTGTCAATGTTCATGTTTTCGGAATGGTTTTCAAGTCTTGATATTGCTTCTTTACAGGTTCCC
>SLGQ01000343.1 GCA_007136595.1 Candidatus Sumerlaeota bacterium
CAATGGCAATACCTATGGTCGCAGAACTCGACTGAACAAGGACAGTTGTGATGGTTCCTATTGCAACTCCAAGAAGTATGGAAAGATAGCCCGAGCCGTCAACCAGAGTAAAAAGAGCAATGAAATCAGGATCGGATCTGAGCGGTCTGAAGCCGTTGCTCATTGTGGTCATGCCCAGAAAAAGGATGCCGAAACCGAAAATGATTTCACCGGTGTATTTCCAGCGGTTGCTTTTTGAAAAAAATCGGAGGACAACTCCGAAACCTATGAGAGGCAAAGCCCACTTTACGATCGGAAGTGCAATTATCCATCCTGTACTTGTGGTGCCGATATTGGCTCCAAGTACAATTGCTATTGCTTGAGAAAGTTTCATAAGCCCGGCATTGACAAATCCAACTGTCATTACAGTGCTTGCAGAACTTGACTGAACAAGTACTGTAACAGCAAATCCCACAAAAACTGCCATAAATCTGTTTGAAGTAAGAAATCCGAGAATTTTTCTTAAACTTTCTCCGGCAACTTTCTGCATACCTTCGCTCATTACTTTCATTCCCATAAGGAACAGTCCCAGTCCGCCGAACACTTGAAAAAACACTTCTTTCCAATCCATTTTCTTCTCCGTGGTCTGTTAAAAACCTGTTAAAAACCGATTAACACAACTACAGGTTAATGGTCTATGTTAAGATTGTGTTAAGATAAAGTTAGGATTTTGCCATGGAGGCTTTTTTGTGAGAGATCAGTATCTGAATATTGAGTTTATGTGAAAGTTGGTATATTTCTGGTCAGAATCATTTTTCGGTTTGCCATGATAGAACTCAGCTTGAAGAACCCAGAAATCAAACAGAGCTATTCCTGCAGCGGCATGAAAAGCATCTGCGTTGACCCTGAGTCCGGTAGGAAGCTGATCTGTGCTGGTGTTGGGATCAATGGAGAAAAGATCGGCATGTCTGTAGTAAAATGCAAGTGAAAAATCAAACTGTTCTCTTGTTCGACCCAAAACAGCACCCACTTCATAAGCAATGTTTTCTTCAGATGCACCGAAGTTGTAAACCACATCACCATAAAGTTTTAAAGGTAACCGTTTGGAAAAAGACCATGTAATATCCAAAGAAGGATTGAAAAGTCTGTAGTGTTGTTTATTTTCTTCATCTGACAACCCCAGATTTTCTGAGTTCATATTGTTTGTATAAATATGAAATGTTGCCGAAGGAGATATTCTGAGCTTGTCAATAAAATTGAGGTTCAACCCCATTTTCTGTACAAACAGATGGGTGTCGCTTTTGAAGGGATTTTTTCCTTCTACCCAGCTTCCTTCTTCATAAAACACTTGAGTTGCATTGAAGTAAAAAAGATGGTCGCCAAATGAAAAACGGAAGTTTTCATTTATACCCGTAACTCTCCAGTTCGGATGCCATATAAGAGTTGAGTTGGTAAAAGGAGCGGAGTATCCCCCGGCTCTTATCGTGAGAAAAGAAAACGGTTTTCCTTCCACCCAGTAGTCGTCAAAATAAGCTGAAGTTTCCTGATTGGGTCCATTCCCCTGGTCACCGAAGTTGTCACTTCCCATAGTAAGATTACCTGTGGAAAGTCTTGCATATATCCTCAGTTTCTCGATAGGGTCAAAAGCAAGTCCTGTTCTTATTCTCACTCTCATACGGTCACGGACACGGGTTTCTGTTCCTTCACCCCAATCTCTTTCCCAGCTTTCTACCTGATATCTGAATCTGGCATCGGCAGTAGGGGTAAAAAGTTTTAAGAACTTTTTTTCTTCCTGGTTCTCTTCATTTTTTGCAGCTTCCTGTCCTGTCAGTGAAAATACCGACAACAGCATGATCGCTAAAATTACCACGCCATAAAACCTTTTCATCTATCCCTCCGGTTTTTAGATGTTAAAATACATAATACAAATAAATAGTACATAATAATATTTCATTTCCAAACTTTTTTACCTTGTACAGTTATGTTGTTTTTCCAATGTTCATTTACAGCTTTAATTACTGATGCAGGCATTGGAACATAGTGAAGGTTTATAGCTGATTCATTGCCATTTTTGAAACACCAGTCAAAAAATGCCAGAACAGCATTTGCAATAGCGGCACTTGGCTGCTCTTTATGCATCAATATATAAGTTGCACCTGTGATGGGCCAACTATCTTTGCCGGGCTGGTCTGTCAACACCATGTAAAAACCGGGAGCATTGTTCCAATCTGCATTTGCCGCCGCAGATTGAAAAGACTCTATTGTAGGTTTTACATAGTTTCCTTCCCTGTTTTGAAGCTGAACATAAGAAAGCTTGTTTTTTAAAGCGTATGCAAACTCAACATAACCGATCGAACCGTTAATACGACCCACATAAGCCGCTACACCTTCATTTCCTTTTCCACCAACTCCCACGGGCCACTGAACAGCACTGGCATTACCCACTTTCTTTTCCCATTCCTTTGATACTTTTGAAAGATAGTTGGTAAATATCCATGTTGTGCCCGATCCGTCAGATCTTCTTACAACTGTAATTTTTGTTTTCGGCAGCTTCAAAGAAGGATTGAGTTTCCGTATTTTAGGATCATTCCATGTTCTTATTTTTCCAAGAAAAATATCTGTAAGAACTTCAGGAGTAAGCCTCATTTCACCAGGTTTGATACCTTTTACATTAAAAATGGGAACAACTCCGCCCATAACTGTAGGGAACTGGATAAGTCCCGATTCATTGAGCTCCTTTTCTTTCATAGGGATATCAGTTCCTCCGAAATTGACAGTTTTTGCTCTTATCTGTGCAATTCCACCGCCGGAACCGATCGATTGATAATTAACTTGCACACCTTGGGTCTGGTGATACTGATGAGTCCACTGAGAATAAACAGGATAAGGAAAGCTGGCTCCCGCACCGTTAATTTGTGTAACACCGCCTTTTCCGGCAGATAAAGGCACAACAAAGAAAACACTTAAAATCATCATCAAAAAAAGTTTCATTTTAAAATCCTCCAAAAAGTTTAACCATAATAAAAAAAACCGAGCAAACGATAAGACCATAAAAGCTTAATGTTAGCCGGATATTTTGACTGTGTTAGAATATCATTAGCATGAAAATCAATTGCGATTATGGCGGATTATCTCTCCGTCTGTCATATAGATCACATCTTCTGAGATGTTAGTGATATGATCGGCGATCCTTTCCATATATCTTGAAATCCCCACTATATCGATCATTAGAGCAGTTTTTTGAGGAGACTCCATGATCAATTTTTCCACTTTACGGAACATTTGTTTGTGAATAAGATCAATTTTGTTATCCAGCTCAAGAACCTCATATGCTTCCTGCGAATTAAACGACAAAAGAGCGTCAATGCTTTTTTTCAACATTGACAGAGTAACAGAAGACATTTTTTTAAAATTGAACGGGAAGGGAACCATTTCTTTTTCTTTTTTTGAAATATGAAGCACCTTTTTTGCAATGTGTTCAGACAAGTCTCCTATTCTTTCCAGATCGTTATTTATTTTCAACAAGGCAATTATAAAACGGAGATCTGTTGCAACAGGCTGATATAGTGCCAGTACCTTTAAACACTCTTCTTCGAGATCCACTTCCATTTTGTCAATGATTTTTTCATTTTCAATTATCTCTTCAGCAAGCTTTGTGTCCATTTCAAGAACACTTTGAACTGTTTTTTTCAAAGTGTTTTCAACAGTTGAACTAATCTCGATAAATCTTTGGCGTACTTTGCATAGCTCTTTTTGTATTCTGATCATCGTTTCCCTCTCATTTTTATCCGAACCGTCCGGTTATGTATTCTTCCGTTTTTTTCTGTGCGGGATTGGTGAATATTTTCCGAGTTTTGTCAAACTCTACGATCTTACCTTTATAAAAAAATGCCGTATAGTCAGATACCCTTGATGCCTGTTGCATATTGTGAGTTACAATGACTATCGTGAATTTTTTTTTCAAGGTGCCGATAAGCTCTTCAATTTTGACAGTAGCAACAGGGTCGATCGCACTTGTAGGCTCATCCATTAAAAGAATCTCAGGCTCGACAGCGATTGCTCTGGCAACACAGAGTCTCTGTTGCTGTCCGCCACTGAGCGCCATTCCGGGTTTATTCAGTATGTCTTTAACTTCATCCCATAATGCCGCACCTTTTAATGCTTCTTCAACTCTCCGGGCGATCTCTTTTTTGTCTAAAGAGTAGTGCAATCTGATACCGTATGCGACATTTTCAAAGATACTCATAGGAAAAGGTGTCGGTTTTTGAAATATCATACCAACCTTTCTCCTGAGCTCCAGTATATTTATTTCAGATGAAAAAATATCTCCATTGTCAAGAAGCACTTTTCCTTCAGCTCTCTGATCTTTGTAAAGCTCGAAAATTCTGTTATAAACTCTTAAATGTGTTGATTTCCCGCAACCTGATGGGCCAATTACGGCAGTAACTTTTCTGGGGGCAATATCAATGTTGTTGTCGTATAAAGCCTGATGTTGCCCGTAAAAAAAGTTCAATCCTCTTACTGATATTTTCGGTTCAGCATCCATTATTTTGTCTCCCTGACAATTATTCTTGCAATAATATTAAGCAGCAGAACTACCATTGTTATAAGAAACGATGCTCCCCAGGCGATCTGTCTCCAGTCATCAAAAGGGCTCATTGCATAGTTGTAAATAGTAACAGTAAGATTAGCTATAGGCTCATTGAGTGATTTCATCCAGAACTGGCTGTTCATTACAGTAAACAAAAGTGGTGCCGTTTCTCCGCTGACGCGGGCAACAGCAAGTAAAACACCGGTTATAATTCCCGACTTAGATGATTTGAAAACTATTTTCAATATTGTCAACCATTTGGGCATTCCAATTGCAAGAGCTGCCTCTCTGAGTTCATTAGGTACCAGATTAAGCATGTCTTCAGATGTTCGAGCCACTACGGGAAGCATTATAATTGCTTGTGCAATTGCTCCTGCCCATGCAGAAAAACTCCCTGTCGGAATAACAATAAGTGCATATACAAACAACCCGACAACAATGGAAGGAACACCTATGGTAAGATTTATTGTGAAACGGACAATTGATCCGAATTTTGATTTGTTTCCGTATTCAGATAAATAAACTCCCGTCATGACACCGATCGGAACTCCTATAACCGTTGCCATAAGTGTTATGATTGTTGTTCCTGTGATAGCATTTATAACTCCACCCCCGCCTAATCCCGGAGGTGTAGGCAACTTGGTGAAAAAATCAGTATTGAGGGCGTGAAATCCTCTTTGAAACACTGTGAAGAGAATCCATAAAAGGAAAAAAATACCTATGAATGCGGCAAGGCTTGATAAAATTTTCACTGTAAAATCAATAAATTTTCTTTTTCTGGTGTTGTAGTTACTTTTTATCATAGCCCGGCACCCATACTTTTTTTGATCCTTCCTACCCATAATTGAGCAAGCAGTTGTATAATGAAAGTCATAATTAAAAGAATCAGTCCAAGTTGCATAAGTGAGTGGAGGTATATCGGTTCACTTGCTTCACCGAATTCGTTTGCAAGTGTAGAAGCTATTGAAGCTGCGGGATCCATAAGAGAAGGTGATATAATATTGCTGTTCCCGATTACAAAAGTTACTGCCATGGTTTCTCCCAAAGCTCTTCCCAATCCGATAAAACATGCACCGACAACCCCTTTTATCCCATAAGGAATGGTTATTTTTCTTGTTACCTCCCATGTTGTTGATCCCATTCCGTAAGAAGACTCTTTTATAACAGAAGGAACCATCCTGAAAACATCACGGGTCACAGCAGTAATAAATGGCAATATCATCAAGGCAAGGATAAGACCTGCAGAGAGCATTCCAATTCCCATTGGTGCTCCCTGAAAAAGCCTTCCGATCAAAGGTTTATCTCCGAGATGATCTATCAGAAACGGTTGAATATAATCAGCAAGAAAAGGTGAAAAAACAAACAGCCCCCACATTCCGTAAATTATGCTTGGGATCGCCGCAAGCAACTCTATTGCGTTACCTACTACCTTTGATAAAAAAGGGTGGGAAATTTCAACAAGGAACAGGGCAATGATTATTCCCATTGGAACGGCAATAATAAGAGCTATCAAAGTTGAAATAACTGTTCCATAAATACTTGCCAAAGCACCATATTCGTGAGTTGCAGGATTCCATGTTGAAGAAAAAATGAAGTTTATTCCAAATTCCTGGATTGAAAGCCGTGAATTATAGATAAGCTGAAAAAACATAAGAAGCATGATCACTAAAACCAAACTGGAACACAGTATGGTCAATCCATGAAAAACCTTTTCTATTTTCATTTGTCTGGTAAGTTTTTTTACTTGTTCCACCTGCATAAACGGCTCCATCGTCATTAACGACCCGATTGAGAACTTTATTTTCTAATGTTAAGATAATGTTAGCGCTAAACTAAAAATCAGTTAGGGGCAGTTACAGTGAGGGGAAGTGAATTGGAGCATGCAACTTTTCAGGTTTAAAGAGTGCTGACAAATAACTAACATTATTTTCACAACAGTTTTATGAAAAAAGTGTAATAATAGATTTGTTACAAAGTTTTTTGTGAGGGTTTAAAATGAATATTTTCAGAAATTTGGCGTTATTCGTTATTTTTGTTGTTATGGCATTTTCCTGCCAGAGAGATGTCTTTGAGCCTGAAGATCAAAATCAAGTTCCTGACATTTTTGAAGATTCAGTTCCTGATGAAGAAATGATCGAGGAAGAACCGGATCATAAAGAATATGAAGAGGAAGATGAGAACGAAATAATACCGCCACCTCTTTTTTCAAATATTGAAGTTGAAGGTGATCATGGGGACATAGAAATTTCTTTTTCATTGAACTGGCATTATCTGGAAACGGGTGATGTCACTGTTGAATACTATGGAGCCTGTAATGATGAAGATTTTGAAGAAGTTCTTTA
>SLGQ01000199.1 GCA_007136595.1 Candidatus Sumerlaeota bacterium
AAAATACACTCGTATAAGAGAGGATGACTTATGAAAATTTTGTTCTTTATTTTTATCCTGATCTTTTCTCAAATTCTTTTTTCGCAAGAAGCGCAAACTGAGGAACCCGAGGAAAACAACGATCAGGAACTTGAAGAAGCGGCAGAGCCCGAACAGACCAACGAACAATCTATTGTTGCTGAAGAGGAATCTGCGATCGAGCAAGAGGAGCCTGTTGTCGAGCAGGAAGAGCCTTCTGTTGCGGCAGAGGAGCTCTCTCAACTAAAAGAAGAACTTTCTTCCCTGAAAAAAGAGTTTCTCCTTTTAAAAGAAACTGTTTCTGCAGAAAAAGAACTGAAACCGGAACCCGAGCTTGAGCCTGTTTCAGAGGATGTTCCTGAAAAAGAAGAAAGAAAGGCTGTCAGGATAAAACCTTACGGTTTTGTTGAACTTTACGGATATGGAAATGATGCACAATTTCTGTCAAATGATTTGATGGTCTATGTTGTTGATGAAGACCGGTCTGTTTTTGGAATGAGTGCAAGGAACACCAGACTGGGGCTTGAAATTTCTGTTCCGTATATTGAGAAGGTTGATCTTTCTGCGATAGTTGAAATAGATTTTGTGGGGTCGCTTCCTGATACAGGAAATGCTGAAACCAGCACAGGTTTAAGGATGAGACACGCTTTTTTTAAAGCATCTAAAACTTTCAGCTCTGATACAACGCTTGCTTTAAAAGCCGGTCAGACATGGGCTACAGCAATAATACCGATCTTCCCCAATATGATAAATCCTGCCGGAGGGTGGGGTGCCGGCAATCTCTGGAACAGACTCCCATTGGCAGAGCTTGAACTTGCCCAGAAAGCGGGAAACTTTGATCTCGGGCTTAAAGGATCGGTAGTAAAGCCGATAACAGGAACAAGTGCCAACAGAAGAAACTTCATAGAAATAAATATTGATGCAGGAGAAGCTTCTAATTGGCCCAGTTTGCAGGGACAGCTTTATTTGAAGTTTAAAATGCCGTCTATCGATGTTTTCTGGGCGGCAGGTGGAGCTTACGGAAGGGAAGACTATACATCCGGTGTGAAGGTCAACAACGGAGATGATATTCTTTTTGGAAATGAAGTGGAAGTATGGATGTTCAACACTGCTTTAAAAATTGTTCACAAATATGCAGAACTTCAAGGAAAATATTTCCTTGGGGAAAACCTTGATATGTTTGGATATTTCGGCGGAAGTGTTGTCAAGGAAAATGGAATAGTGACCGAATCTATGAGAGCAACAGGGTTCTGGGCTGAACTTACAATGAAACCTTTAAATAAACTGAGGCTTTCTGTCGGAATGGGTTCGGAATATAACGATCATGAACAGGCGGTTTATAACCAGAATGATGTTTTCTGGCTTTCACTTTTCTACACCTTTTTTGACCATATAACTCCCGGTTTTCAGTGGCAACAGGTGATAACAGAAAAAAACAGTGTTAAGCAGACAGGAAACTCATATATGGGCAGCCTTAAATTTTCTTTCTGAAATAAATTTTACAAAGCAGATTATATTTTGTAGATTGAGTTTCGTATGTTTTATACATACGGATATGTATTCCCAGTTTTTTGAACACGGAGGTGGTTATGTCCGGAAATCGTATTGCCGAAATGAAAAAGGCTCACAAGGTCATTTCTTCGTTTAATTTTGAACCTGCCAAACTCAACAGAGGTTATGCTGACAGAACTTTGAGGGTTGACATCTCAAGTGGAGAGATATCCATTTTTCCCGTTACAGACCAGATGAAACAGCTCTGGACAGGTGGAAAAGGATTCGATCTCTGGCTTACCTTACAGGAGGTAAATGAAAATACAAAATGGGACAGTCCTGAAAATCCGATATGTATGTGCAGCGGTCCTCTTGGAGGTACAACTTCTTTCCCTGGATCGGGAAAAACTCTTTGCACTGCCATCTCACCACTTACAGACGGTATAATGGACTGTAATGTCGGTGGATATTTTGGTCCATTTCTTAAATTTGCAGGCTTTGATGCTATAACCATAGTTGGAAAAGCCGAAAAAGATGTGATTCTGTTCATAGATTCGATAAACAGGAAAGTAACAATAGAAGAAGCTCCGCTTGAAAGTGTTGACAGCCATGTTCTTGCTGAAGAACTTACTGAAATGTATGCAGATAATGAAATCCAGAAAAGGAACATATCTGTTGTGTCTGCAGGAAAAGCCGCAGAACATACAAGGATGGGAATTCTCAATTTCTCTTTCTACGACTGGAGAAGAAAAGTTGCAAGACTTAAACAGGCTGGAAGAGGAGGACTTGGCACAGTTCTCAGGAACAAAAAAATTAAAGCTGTGGTTATAAAAAGTGAAGGTGTAAATCCTGCATGGCGTGTTGAAGAAAGCAAGGTTGCGCACCTTATAACACCGAAAAAACTTCCTGAATGTGATTGCGGAGCTGAAATAGTCCAGATCTGCAAAAAATGGGAAAACAAAAAAGAGTTCGTTATTGAAATGCTTCAGGATGTTCAGGACAGATACAGATGTATCCCTGAAAAAGCTCTTGATATTATTCAGTCTCAGACAAATACCCCTAAAGCTTATCTTTATCACATTGCAACTTTCTATAAAGCATTCAGTCTTGAAAAAAGAGGTGAAAAAACTATTCAGGTTTGCATGGGAACTGCCTGTCATGTCAAAGGTGCAGCAAAGATACTTGATAATTTTGAAAGGATACTCGGCGTGAAATCGGGCGAAACCACTCCTGACGGCAAGTTCACTCTTGAAGCTGTTGCATGTCTTGGAGCTTGTTCAATAGCGCCTGTTGTAAAAGTTGGTGAAAAAGTTTATGGAGGGGTGACGGTCAACAAACTTGAAAAACTTGTTGCTGACAGCGAAGGAGGTGCAAAATGAGTAAAATTACAAAATCCGATCTCCAGAAAATAGCACAAAATGAAATGCTGAAGCAGACTTCCTATAAAGGAATGATAATGGTATGCACCGGTACTGGCTGTGTTGCGACCGGCGGTTTTGACATCAGGGACATTTTCAATGAAACAATAAAAAAACATGGCATAGAAAAAGATTGGATAGCGATAGGTACAGGTTGCAACGGTTTCTGTGCAGTCGGACCGATTGCCGTTATTCAGCCGCAAGGTGTTTTTTATCAGAAAATTGAACCGTCAGACATAGAAGAAATAGTAAAAGAACACATGATCGGTGGAAAAGTTGTTGAAAGACTTCTCCATAAGGATCCTGTAACAGGTGCGATAAATGAAAAAATGGAAGAGATTCCTTTCTTTTCAAAACAGCAGCTCATAGCTCTTCGTAACAAAGGACTTATTGATCCTGAAAATATAGATCACTATATAGCAAGAGGCGGATACACCGCATTAAAAAGTGTTCTGGAACTCAATGATCCTGAAAGGACGATACAGGAAGTGATAAAAAGCGGGATCAGAGGAAGAGGGGGCGGCGGTTTCCCTGCAGGAGTGAAATGGGAATCGGGGAGAAAAGCGGCAATTGCCCGTAATGAAGAGATATTTATAGTTTGCAATGCCGATGAAGGTGACCCCGGAGCATATATGGATAGATCCATAATTGAAACCGATCCCCATTCAGTTATTGAAGGGATGCTCATAGGTGCTTTTGCAACCGGTTCAAAAGAAGGTTACATATATCTCAGAAAGGAATATCCGCTTGCTCTTACAAGATTTGAAGTTGCAATTAAGCAGGCAAGAGATTACGGTCTGCTTGGAGATAACATATTGGGAACAGACTTCGGTTTTGATATAACTGTACACAGAGGAGCAGGAGCTTTTGTATGTGGTGAAAGTTCAGCTCTGATGGCTTCAATGGCGGGTCTTCCCGGTGAACCGAGAGCAAAATATATAAGAAGTGTTGAATATGGATACAAAGATAAGCCGACAGTTCTCAACAATGTTGAAACATGGGCGAACATTCCTCCGATCATAGAAAAAGGTGCAGATTGGTTTGCATCTATCGGAACAGGTGATGTGAAAGAAAATCCATGGAACGGTTCAAGCGGAACAAAAGTTTTTTCTCTTGTTGGAGATATAAGGAATACTGGTCTTGTTGAAGTTCCGATGGGAATAACTTTGAGAGAGATCATTGACGAGATCGGTGGCGGAGTTCCTGATGGAAGGAAATTCAAAGCAGTTCAGACAGGAGGTCCAAGCGGCGGTTGTATTCCTGGATCACTTCTTGATATGCAGGTTGATTTTGACACTCTTACAAAAGCAGGTTCCATGATGGGATCAGGCGGCATGATAGTTATGAACGACAAAACCTGTATGGTCGATGTCGCAAGATACTTCATAGATTTCCTTGTTGATGAAAGTTGCGGAAAATGTACTCCGTGCAGAGAAGGACTTTTTGCGATGAAGGGGATACTTGAGAACATCTGTAACGGAAAAGGAAAGGAAGGCGATATAGAAAGGCTTGAAGAGCTTAGTGCCACAGTAATTGACGCATCTTTATGCGGACTTGGAACAAGTGCGCCCAATCCTGTTTTGAGCACGATACAGTATTTCAAGGATGAATATGATGAGCATATAAAAGACAAAAAATGCCGTGCCGGAATATGTAAAGACCTGATTGTTTATTCGATAAATGAAAAATGTGTAGGCTGTACTGCATGTGCAAAAGCCTGTCCTGAAAAATGTATTACAGGAGAGGTCAAAGGGATGCACTATATTGACAAGGAAAAGTGTATTAAATGCGGGATCTGTGTTGAAACCTGCAAATTTGATGCAGTGGAGGTGAAGTGATGTCAAATAAAATAGAAATAACAATAAACGGTAATCCTGTAAGTGTTCAGAAAGATACATATCTTATCAAAGCGATACTTGATGCAGGGTTAGCTGTTCCAACTCTTTGTCACCATAAAGATCTTACACCTAACGGTACTTGCAGGCTCTGTATGGTTGAAATTGAAGAAAGAGGGAAAAAGAAACTTGTAACAAGCTGTAACTATCCTGTGAGATCATCAATTTCGGTTGAAACCAAATCGGAAAAGGTGGTGAAACACCGCAAACTTCTTGCCGAGATGTATCTTGGAAGGTGGCCCAATGTCAAGCCTGTACAGGATGTTGCAAGACTTTGTGGAGTAACTGACGGCTCAAGGTTCAAAAGTGAGATCACAGATGAAAATCCTGAGTCCTGTATTCTTTGCGGAAAATGTGTCAGAGCGTGCAGTGAGTTTATTCAGGAAAAGATAATAGATTTCGCAGGAAGAGGCTTCAAAAGACATATCACCATGCCTTTCGGTCAGACAGATCCACACTGTATCGGATGTACAAGCTGTGCTTTCGTGTGTCCTACAGGAGCAATAAAGATAGTTGACGACCTTAACAACCCGGTTGATCCGATAATGATCCGTGATCACGGTATGAAAGTCAATGCAGAGATGGCGACTCTTGACAAAAATCAGTGCAGAATGAGAGAAGTTGGAACTGCAAACATCGTCGAGGTTATGGATAAGTATGATCTTCTTCCTGTTATGAACTATCAGTACGGTTCACATAAAGATACTTGGAAAATAGACTCCAAAGTGCTGAAGGAAAGGTATTTTACTCAGGATGAGCCTGATGCCTGCTGGTTTGGATGTTCGATGGCATGTGCAAAAGCCATTGATAATTTCGAGCTTAAAACCGGTCCATACAAAGGGCAGAAAGTATGTATTGACGGTCCCGAATATGAAACTGCCGGTTCTGCTTCCAACATGGGTTGTTTTGACGGTGATTTTCTTGCCGAGTTCAATTTTTACTGTGACACTTACGGGGTTGACACTATAAGTGTCGGAACTTGCATGGCATTTGTAATGGAATGTTATGAAAACGGAATCATTGACAAAGAATATACCGGTGGACTCGAAGTTCCTTTCGGTGCGACAGATGCAACTCTTGAAATTCTTCATCAGATGGCAAGAGGTGAAGGTTTCGGTGTTGAAGTAGGGCAGGGTATTAAGAAACTGAAAGAGAAATGGTCGAAAATGAGACCTGATATGGCAGATTTCATGCATGATATCGGAATGGAAGCAAAGGGTCTTGAATATTCCGAGTATGTTTCAAAGGAATCGCTCGCTCAGCAGGGTGGATACACAATGGCGATAAAGGGTCCTCAGCATGATGAAGCGTGGCTCATTTTCATGGATATGGTAAATAACCAGATACCTTCATTTGAAGACAAAGCTGAAGCACTTTACTACTTTCCTCTCTTCAGGACATGGTTCGGGATACTTGGTCTTTGTAAAATAGTTTGGAACGATGTTGTTCCTGCTGACAATAAAACAAAGTACAAACCTCAGGATGCGGCAAAAATTCCTGACCATGTTTATAACTACTGGAAATTCTATGAAGGTATGACAGGTATTGCGGTAGATGAGGAAAAAATGCTCAATATGTCGGCAAGAGTTCATAATCTTCAGAAAGTTATGGGACTTATGTTCGGAAAAGGTGGAAGGAAAGAAGATACCCCTCCATATCGTGCAATGGGACCTGTTACAAAAGCTGAATACGAATCAAGAGCTGAAAGATATGACAAACAGTTGAAAGAGCAGGTCGGTTTCGATCCCGAAGGTAAAACTACCGAAGAAAAAATGAACGCTCTGAGGGATTTCAGATATTCCCAGTACAATAAACTTATGGATTCGGCATATAAAAGACGCGGCTGGGACGAGAACGGGATACCGACAAAAGAAAGGCTTAAAGAACTCGGCATAGACATTCCTGAAGTAGTTGCAATACTTGACCGTTATCTGGAGAAAAAGAACGGATGAAAAAGTCTGTTACAATAAACGGGAATGTTGTTGAATGGCATGAAGGGATGACAGTCACAAAAGCCATGGAAATCATGAACTATTCATATAAACTTATCGTTGTCTATATAAATGACGATTATGTCCCTCAGGATGA
>SLGQ01000042.1 GCA_007136595.1 Candidatus Sumerlaeota bacterium
ACCTTGAACTGTAGAATTCTATAACGACTGATTCAACGAACGGGTTTGCTTCAACGGTTGCATTTTCAGTTTTTTTCAAACTGTCCCACTCAGTATAGGGAAGCGTTGCAGATAAAAAGAAAATGTCTTTAACGGGCGGTGTTTCGTAATGGTTGAAAATAGATGAGTCAAAGGTCATTTTTTCTGAAAAAAGTTGGGAGTCGCAAACCCCTTCAACTTGAAGGATGTCACTTATAATGGACTGATCTACAGTTATGACAGTTACCGGGAAACAGTTAGTTATCCGGTCAAAGTAACCGACAACGCTCAATACGGTAAAAAAAAGCCCGAAAAAAATGAGAACCGGTATCTGTTTTTTTAAAATTTTAAAAATTTTTTTGATCTTTGTAAAAGCCATCTTCCTCAACCTATAAAACCTGACTGATTATAATAATAGTTCGCTAAAACGCAAATTCAGGGTTGTTTTTAATGTCCCGGGACAGTTAAAATTGCTCACGGCAAAGATTAGCTGATTTTAAAACTTGACTATCCTCAGGTTTTGAATATAAAAAGAGCCGTTTTTTAGTTCATGGGAATGGGTAGTAATTTTTGATACGATGGAGGAAAGTTTGGCTCATCACAAATCGGCAAAAAAAAGGATTAAGACGAACGAAAAAAGAAGGATATATAATCGTTCGATCAAATCAAGGGTAAAGACCTACACAAGATATTTTAAAGAAAGTGTAGAAGAAGTTTTAAAAGATGCTTCAAAAGCTCAGGAACTTAAAGAAGGAGTAAGCACTAAACTTACAAAAGCGGTAAGTGAAATTCAAAAAGCTGCCAGCAAAGGTGTTATTCATAAAAACACAGCCGGCAGAAAGGTTGGAAGGCTTACAAATCTGTATAATAAAACTTTTCAAAGCTGAAAAATAAAGATTTTAGACAGTTTAAACTGTATGCCCGGCTGGAAAGATCCCCTTTAAGGTTTTTTCCGGTCGGGTTTGCTTTTTAAGGAGTATCGTATGAAGTATTCACTTATCATTGAAAACATTTCCGAGATTTTTACAGCGGCGGCAGATAATCCCCTTATTACCGGGGGAGATTTGCTCATTGCCGTTGATAATGACGGAAAGATATCATTTGCCGGTTCAAGATCGGAGTTTGCTCAATTTGATCCGGAAGGGATGCTCCTTAACTGCAAGAATATCGTGAATGCGGAAAACAGGGTCGTTTATCCCGGCTTTGTTGACAGTCACACTCATATTGTTTTTGCTGAAACACGGGAAAAAGAATTTGAACTGAAAGCAAGAGGTGCCACTTATGAAGAGATAGCAGCTTCAGGTGGAGGGATCTTGAACAGTGCAAAAAAGACAAAAGAAACCTCTCTTGATGATATAATCGAGCAATCTTCCGTAAGATTGGAGCAAGTTATAAGTTACGGTGTTACAACCGTTGAGATCAAATCGGGATATGCTCTTGATGTGGAGGGCGAAATCAAACTCCTCAGAGCCATCGATGCTCTTAAAGCAATGTATCCGATTGAGATCATTCCTACATTTCTGGGTGCACATGCCTATCCTGAAAAGTTTAAAAATGACCATGAGGGATACATTGATTTAATAATATCGGAAATGCTTCCGGAGATAAAATCACAGGGGCTTGCCAAATTTGTTGATGTGTTTTGCGAAGATGGCTACTTTTCCTTGAAAGAGACAGAAAAAATATTAATGGCAGCCGGATCAATGGGTTTTGGTATTAAACTTCATGCGGATGAATTCAACGCTCTTGGAGGCACTGAACTTGCAGCGGAAATGGGAGCCGCTTCCGTAGATCATTTAGAAGAGATCAGTGATGAAGGGATAAAAAAACTTGCACAGTCAGGAACTGTTGCAGGGGTGTTGCCGATAACTTCCGTTTTTTCCCGTCTCCCTTTTGCTCCGGCGGAAAAAATGATAGAAAACGGGGTGACAGTAGCTTTGGCAACAGATTTTAACCCCGGTAGTTCAATGTGCGGATTTCTCCCGCTTGCCGCAAGTATAGGTGCGACACAGTTGAAAATGACAGTTGAAAATTCTCTGAGAGGGATTACTTTAAATGGAGCAAAATCTCTCAGGATCGATAGATCGAAAGGCTCGATAGAAGTTGGGAAAGACGCTGATCTTCTTATAATGAACACAAAGTCATGGATATATCCTGTTTACCATTTCGGACATAATCATGTGGCGAAAATGTTTGTTAAAGGAGAGGAGCTTGACATAAATTTCAGGCAGAGTTAAATTATAATGTTTTTGTTATTTTTATACGGTGCAGATCAATGAAAAAAATTGTTTCAGTCATTTTTTTGTTAATAACAGTTCTTGTGTTCCTTCCTTGCTGTAAAAGCAGAAAAGAGCACGAGGGAAGATGGCGGGTGATAGATGAGCAGGTATATGAGCCTGAAATAAAACAGGAGAAGCTTTTCACCTCTCTTTATGAGCTTGAAAAGTTGATATATGCCCCTTTCTCATATTTTTCAAAAGTTTCGGGTGCCCGCTCTTTTGTTCAGGAAATGAGCTACCGCACAGCTAAAGAGCTGGAAAATGAAAAAAGGGAGCTGGTTCTTTCTGAAAATGTAGATTACTTTTCTGATGATGCCGGGAATTACTATATGAGTTTCATTAATAACAGAAATGAAGGTTATGATCTTGTCTGGAAAGATAACTTTCTTTACAGAAGACAAGTGGGGGGAGATTTCTCAAAAACTTTCAGTATGGGTGAACACAGTCATTACAGAGAAACATCTTTCACATCAATGCCTCAGATATATTCGGTATTAAGAAACCATGCTGAAATTAAAAACAGCTCAAGAAAGAAATTCGAAGGTGTTGATGTAACGGAAATAAACATTGTTTTTAACGAAAAGGCCTCAAAAAGAAAACCGCTTCCCCGCAAAAGGTATCTTCAGAACCTTTTTGGAACGGAAGAGATGAAAGACGACAACATAGTAAAAGAATTTGCTCAAAGCCGGAAAGAAAATGTAAACGGTGATCTTAAACTTTTTGTCGATGATGAAAACAATGTATTGATGATGCAGTTGAATTGCGGATTCCACCTTTCAGATGAAGGGGTTGATTTTTCTGTTAAAGGTACCCGCATAATATCAAAAAAACCGGCAGAAGAGATAAAGGTTCCTGATTATGAAGATGAGTATCACAGAAGGACTCTTGATGCCGCAAAAAATATTATGGAAGATGCCGGAAAAAAGAAATCTGAATAAAAACTGACGGGAGAAACAGATATTGATGGACAGCAGAGATAAATTAAAAAAAGTTGTTGAAGCTCTTAACGAAAAAAAAGGAATTAACATTATGGCTTTTGATGTTGATGAAAAATCGGGATATACCGACTATATGGTTTTTGTTTCCGGAACAAGTATTCAGCATAATCAGACCATGAGCGATTTTTTGCAGAGAGAACTTAAAAAAGAGGGTTTTATAAGACCTCTTATCGAGGGTGCACAATCCTCAAAATGGATACTTGTTGATGCCGGAGATATCATCGTGAATATAATGCTCGATGAAATAAGAGATTATTATCATCTTGAAGATATATGGAGCGACAGCCCGAAAGTTGATGTCACTTCTCTTTAGATCACAATGAAAATCAGACTAATAACCGTTGGAAAGCTTAAATCAAAAGGTGGTTTCAAAGAGCTTGATCTGTTTTACAGACAAAGAATAAGTCCTTATTGCAAACTGGAGATCATTGAGTTGAAAGAAAAAGGGGATATTGAGTCTGAATCTGCGGCAATAAAAAACAGTATTACAGCGGGTTCATTTGTAATTGCACTCAGAGAAAAAGGTGACAGTTTTAACTCCGCAGATTTTTCAAAATTTTTGGAGAAAAAGTTTGAAACTCATGGCGAGATCTGTTTTGTGATAGGGGGTGCTTACGGTTATAATGATATAAATGAAGATGTTTCTGTTTCAATAGCCCCTTGGACTTTACCGCATCAACTTGCAAGGATCGTTCTGCTTGAACAGATATACCGGAGTTTTTCAATTATGAAAGGTTCCGGATATCACCACGCCTGATCTCCGGAGGATCAATGAATCTGGTTTCTTTAAGCAATGTATGTTCAATAAAAGCTGACAGAGTTCTTTTCAAAGATATTTTTCTCGGTATTCAGGAGGGAGAAAAAATCGCTCTTGTGGGAGTTAATGGAACGGGCAAATCAACACTTCTTAAGATAATAGCAGGAACGGATCAGCCGGAAGAGGGCATCGTTGCTTTAAATAAAAATATTTCCACTGCTTATCTTGAACAGATCCCGTTGTTTGATGCAAAAGACAGTGTCTCTGACCATATTTTTCAGGATAAAACGATATCAGGGAACAATGATGGTCCGGATGACCATGAAATAAAGGCGATACTTGATAAGCTTGGGATATTTGAACTTGACAAGAAGATGTCGGAACTTTCGGGCGGCATGATGAAAAAAGTTGCCCTGGCACAGACTTTGGTTAAAAGGGCGGATGTGATGCTTCTTGATGAACCTACGAACCATCTTGATATGGAGACGGTTGTCTGGCTTGAAAATTATCTTATAAATACAAAAAAAGCGATAGTAATGGTGACTCATGACCGCTATTTTCTTGATTCAGTATGCAACTCCATTTACGAAATCGAGGGTTCTTCGATATACCACTACAAAGGGAACTATGACTTTTATCTCCGCAAAAAATCAGAAATGGAACATTCCAGAAAGGTTGGAGAAGAGCGGATAAAAACAATTTTAAGAAGAGAGCTTGAGTGGTTGGCAAGAGGTCCCAGAGCAAGGGCTACAAAATCAAAAAACCGTATCGAGTCAATAAGGGTGATGGAAAACAGGGAGCGTCCCGGATCTGATCCCGGCGTAGAGTTTTCGGTAACTGGTAAAAGGCTTGGAAAGAAAATCCTTGAAATTGAAAATATATCATTCGGTTACAGCGATAAAAAGATAATAACAGGTTTTTCATATTCATTTAAAAAAGAGAGCAGGATAGGTGTCGTGGGTCCTAACGGGGCAGGCAAAACAACACTTCTTGAGCTTATTTCAGCCACCTTGAAACCCGATTCCGGATCTTATGACAAGGGAATTAATACTGTTTTTGGAAATTTCAGACAAGGTGTGGATGATCTTCCGCTTGAAATGAAGCTTATTGATTTTGTTAAATCAAAAGGTGAAGTAATAACCACTTCAGATGGCTCTAAACTCACTGCTTCCATGATGCTTGAGAGGTTTCTCTTTGAATCTTCGATTCACTATACTCCGATCGAAAAACTTTCAGGAGGTGAAAAAAGGAGGCTGTATCTTGTTTCAGTATTAATGGAAAATCCCAATTTTCTTATATTTGACGAACCCACTAACGATCTTGACATAAAAACGCTGTCAGTTCTTGAAGATTTTCTTGCCACATTCAAAGGTTGTCTGGTAATTGCTTGTCATGACAGATATTTTCTTGATAGAACAGTTGATACCCTTTTTGAAGTGACCGGAGACGGTTCTGTTGAAATATTCACCTGCTCAGCCAGTGAGTGGGTGGCAGGTTTAAAAAGAAGAAAAGATAGCAAAAAAAGTTCAGTTAAAAACAAACCTGAAATAAAAGAAGTTGTTAAGCCCAGACAGCTTACCGCAGAAAAAAAACTTACCTATGCCCAGAAGTTGAGACTTGAAGAGCTGGAAAAGATCATTCCGGAAAATGAGGCGAAGTTAAGCAAACTTGAAACTGAAATGACAAAGTTTTCAAACCAGCACGAAAAAATGATAGAACTCTCTGAAAAATATAAAAGTTTAAAAAATCAAATAGATCTATTGACCGAAGAGTATCTCACCCTTTCAGATTGATGCTTTTTTGACTAAAGAAACAATGACCGTCCCGTAGAGTCGAAAAATCTTTCGCCCTGACAGTTCTCCTATTTTTAATTGCTTAAACATTTTTAATCCCTAAAATTAAGTGAACTTGGATTTTGTGTAAACTCAGATCGGGAGAAAAATAAATTATGAAAACATCAGAAAAGATTAGGGTTCCAAGATTTTTTTGGAAAGAGCTTGAAGAGATTTATTCTTCTGAAGGTTTAGAATTTGATGAGCCATCTGCCTCAGAGTTTGAAGAATTTCAGGAAGCTCTTAATTTTGTGGTGAAAGAATCAAAAAAAACGGTAAAAAAAGAAATGAAAGACAACGAAGATCATCCTCTTTTTCTGCCATTCTCACTTTTTGAGCCGATGGATAAATCTCAGAGTGAGGTGCATTTTACCAAAACGCTTACATGGTTTATGAAAAAAGATATGAAACATGGTTTTGAAGATGGTGTTTTCAATTGTCTTTTTCCTCTTTTTTATAACGAGTACTTTGATTCAGTTATGTCATACGATGTTGAGTCAGAAAGATGCGAAACTGAAGAAAGAAGAAACCGCTTTGATATAAAGATAAGTGGCACATTTGGAAATGGCAAAGAATTTGAAGTTGTTGTTGAAGCAAAGATCAATGCTGAAGAAGGAGAAGAGCAACTTAAGAGATATGAAGAAGAGTGTCCTGAAAGTACAAAGCTTGTTTTTCTAACACCTGATGGAAGAAAACCTAAAACTACAGAAGACCCCGATAGATGGAAATGTATCTCCTGGCAGGAAATTGCATTGAGTCTGATAAGTTATATAGAAACTGTAGAAAATAAAGAGAAAAAGCCGGGGTTCCACTTATTAAAATATTTCACTGCCGGAATAATTCGTGAAATTGATGGAGCAAAAATAGAGAACAACCCTATAAATATAATATCTTACATTAACAAAATAAAAGAGGGGTGAGAAAATGACTAAATTGAGTAAAAGCT
>SLGQ01000231.1 GCA_007136595.1 Candidatus Sumerlaeota bacterium
TGGCAAGTTCACCGGCAAGAAATTCACCCACTCCATCAATTCCAAGAGCATAAAGAAAATTCTGGAACCTCACTTTTCTGCTTGCTTTTATTGCATCAAGAAGTTTGAAAACACTTTTGTCCCCCCACCCTTTTTCGCCTGCAAGCCACATTGAATGGTCAACAAGGGTAAATATGTCGGCAACTGATTTAAGCCACCCTTTTTCATAAAGAAATTCAACTTGTTTTTCGCCAAGTCCGTCAATGTTGAACCCTTTTCTTGAAGCAAAATGCGATATCGATGCCACAACTTTTGCAGGACAGCTTATGTTCGGACATTTGAGGGCGATTTTTTCTTCATCTTTTACAAGAAGCGAGTCACAGACAGGACAGTTATAAGGCTGAAGTATAGTGGTTTCATCACCTGTTCTCAGTTGTTCAACAGGAGCTATAACTTCCGGGATAACATCTCCGGCTCTCCTTATAAAAACTGTATCCCCTATCATCAATCCTTTTCTTTTTATCTCTTCAATATTGTGCAAAGTAGCCCTTTTGACAACAACTCCTCCCACTTCCACAGGTTCAAGCTCTGCAACCGGCGTAACCACACCTGTTCTTCCTACCTGCCATGAAACATCTTGAAGTTTTGTAGTCTTTTCAATTGCAGGAAGTTTATACGCTATCGCCCATCTTGGTGATTTTGTTAAAGCTCCTGCCCTTTTCTGCTCCTCGAAACTGTTAAGTTTCACCACAAGTCCATCAATTTCGTAAGGGAGATCGTTCCTTTTTGCTATAACTTCTTCAATTACCGGCTCTATCTCTTCGATCTTATCGAGTCTTACATGCTCAGGAGTTTTAAATCCAAGTGCCCTTAAAAATTTATGGAGCCTGACTTGTGTTTCTATTGAAACTTGTGAAAGACCTGTTATCCCGTAAGCAAAGAAAAGAAGTTTTCTTCCTGCCGTTATTTTAGGATCAAGCTGCCGTAAAGAGCCTGCCGCAGCATTTCTCGGATTGGCAAAAGGTTTTTCACCGTTTTTTGTTTTTTCAAGATTCAACTCTTCGAAACTTTGACGGGGCATGTATACTTCACCCCTTATTTCAATGTTTTCAACCTGATCGAGTTCCTGTATTTCAAGTGGAATATCTTTTACCGTTGCAACATTTTCGGTAACAAGTTCACCTGTTTCGCCATCTCCTCTTGTAGCCGCCTGAAAATACTTACCGAATCTGTAAGTGATATTAAGTGCAAGCCCATCAATTTTATATTCCGCAACAAATCCCTGTGAGGGAGCAAAATCAAGACGGTTAAAAAAAGCCTCAACCTCATTAACATCAAATGCATCATCAAGAGACATCATCTTTTCTGAGTGCACCACTTTCTGAAACCCTACCCTCAATTTGTCTCCGACCCTCATAGTCGGTGAATGGTTCACCTTGATAGAAGGATCTAATTTTTCAATATTTTCAAGTTCACGGTAAAGACGGTCGTATTCTTCATCGCTCATAAAAGGGTTATCATCACGGTAATATGCCGCTGCCGCTCTGTTGAGCAGTTTTACAAGTTCAAGATATCTTTCTTTCATGAAAAACTCTCCATGACACTATAACTCTCCCCTCCCCTCTCTTTAAAAAAGAGAGGGTGGCAAAGGATCATTTAATCTCTTCAAGTATATCAATAAATGCTTTTCTTCTGTCCGGAGCATTTGTTATTGGACGACCGATCACAAGATAGTCGGCTCCCGCTTTAAGTGCTGATGCCGGTGTTGCTATTCTTTTCTGGTCATCGGCTGAAGAACTTGCAGGACGGATACCGGGAGTAAGGATTTTAAAGTTCTCACCGCAGGCTTGTCTTATAAGCTCAATTTCAAGAGGACTTGCAACAACGCCATCCATTCCTGATTCTTTTGCAAGGATTGCAAGTCTTTTAACCTGATCTGCAGGGGTGTCATCAACTCCTGTTTCTCTAAGATCATCTTCACCCATGCTTGTAAGAACTGTAACAGCAAGAACCATGGGAGGATCATCAAATTTGTTAAGTTCAGTTCTCACTGCTTCCATCATTTTTCTTCCGCCGCCTGCATGAACATTGAAAACTTTTACACCCAGAGAAGCTGCCGCAACTCCAGCCATTGCAACGGTATTTGGAATATCATGATACTTAAGATCAAGAAAAACATCTTCACCCATTGCAACCACTTCTTTTACAAGCTCAGGTCCAACTGAAGTAAAGAGTTGTTTTCCTATTTTAAAGCATGCCCTAAGACCTTTAAGGTCACTGACAATTTCAAGTGCCTCTTCCTTTGTGTTAACATCAAGCGCAACAAAAATTTTTCCTTTTTCCATAGTTTCCTCCAAAAGAAATGTGTCAATTCAGATTAATGGATATAAAAATAAAGTCAATAAGAGTCTATCAACGGGTGGAACAAATTGAGGTGTTGATTTTCAGTTCGTTTTAAATAGAATCTATCTGATATGTGTGGTGTAACTATCTTCCGGAGGATATAAAATGAAATTCATCTTTTTTCTGATCGTCATTGCGGCAATGTTTTTTCCATCCTGTTTGGTTGAAGATGGTGACGATTTTTATGATGACCAGGATCATGCGGTGTCTGATGACAAAACTGACAAACCTCAGAACAAACCTGATACCGATGAAAAAGAGGTTCCCGATAAAGAGAACGAAGAACCTGAAGAAACCGGCGGCATAATAACAAGTTGCACTCCAGGGGAACAAGTTGAGTGTTACTCGGGACCATCCGGAACAAAAGATGTCGGAATATGCAAATCCGGTATAGCGACATGCCTTGTTGATGGCTCAGGCTGGAGTGATTGTGAAGGAGAAGTCCTTCCGCAACCTGAAATATGCGGAGACGGAATTGACCAGAACTGTGACGGACAGGACTGGATAAAAGGGGGTGAAATGGATGTTGACATTGATGGGGACGGATATACATACTGCACAGGAGATTGCTGTGAACTACCTTATGAATGTGGCGGTTTTGATCCTGCAATGGTAAATCCCGGAGCCTATGAAATCCCGGGAAACGGCATTGATGACAATTGTAACGGTGAAATTGATGAAGTTGAGATCTGCGATGAAGGACTTGTTCTTGTGATCGATGATTATGAAGGAAATGCTGTTAAACTTGCCAATGCCATGGGTATATGCAATGAATGGATAATTTCAGCGGAACTTTCCCTTGCCGGGGAACCTGTTTCAGAATATATAGCAGACGAACAGTGTACAGTACAAGGGGAAAACTGGTCTAAAGTTCATAGAATGAGTCTTCCGATGCCTTATTTTGATAATAAGTACCAGACTTTTGCGGTTCAACCTATCTTTGGAACAGCAATGGAACCTTTGGAAGGCAATAAGCTTGCAATCCTTTCAACAGGTCACTGGAGCAACCCCACTCAAAATGCAAGCTGTGCAACCCTTGATGCCGGCGACATGAAAACAGCAAGTACCGTCCCGGAAGACTGGATAAACAGACTACCTGACTGCAAAATTCCAAGAGCACCTTCATGTGGCGGTGTTTTGCCTCAGGATGGTTTGACAAATACATGTGCGGGAAAGGAAATACCTGTCGTACAGGATCCGATAATGCTCACTTTGAAACTTAGAGTGCCAACAAATGCAAACGCATTTGAGTTCCAACTTTTCTTTATGTCGATCGAATATCCATCAACTGTATGCAGCGACTCAAACTATAATGACTTTTTCATTGCACTTCTTGACTCTGAATATAATGAAAAAAATCCAGGATCCGAGTTTCAAAACCCATGGGATAAAAATCTTGCAAAAGATGAGTTAGGCAATCCTGTAGGGGTTGATCTTGCTCCGGCAGGTCTTTTTAAAGCCTGTCATCCTGACTGCGGGATGATGGGACAAAGCACGAATCCTTACGGATTTTGTGAAAATGATTTTCTTCTTGCTGGAACCGGCTTTGAAGCTAAATCTACTTTCATGGTGTGCGAAGGTCACGGTGGAACGGGGTGGCTTACTACTGTAGGAAATGTCGTTCCGGGAGAAGAGATCACTATAAGACTGGCAATATGGGAACAGGGAACTGTTCAGTACGGACCTGACCATTCATGGGATTCTACTGTAGTTCTTGATGGTTTCAGGTGGCTTCCTCAACCTGAGAAGCCGGGAACGGGACAGAAATAGCAATCTGCAAGATATTTAATTTATTGACAAAGTCACACCTCCCCAACAAAAACCCGACACATTTGTATCTTTTTCTTGACAAAACCTGAACACTCTGGTACTAACTTTGTCGCTGGTGCCCAGGTAGCTCAGTCGGTAGAGCAGGGGACTGAAAATCCCCGTGTGGGCAGTTCGATTCTGTCCCTGGGCACCACCTTCTTTTATTTGATTCCCCGCATAATTTGACAACAGAATGAAATTAAGGTTAATAGTTAAGGGTTTTTATGAGGGAATTGATGGTCAAAAAGATTTTTTTCCTGTTTTTGTTTACCGTAGTTACCGGAAAACTTCTCGTATCGGAGCCATTTTACGAAGAATTTGAAAAGATCGAAGAAAAAATAAAACAGACAAAAGCGGCACAGGTGATAAAACTTACCGACATTGAAAAGGAAAAAAGTAAAAACGGTTTTTTAATAATACCTATGATATACTATACTCCTGAAACTGATTTTGCTTTTGGGGGTAGTTTACTCTATTACTATCGTCTTAAATCCCAGACAGTTGAAAACCGTCCTTCATATTTTCAGACACACTTGGTTTATACTCTCAACAACCAGCTAATTAGCGTTGCAAATGCTGAAAACTATTTTTTAGGTGAAAGACTCCATTTTTTTGAAAGAGTTGAAGTTTCAAAATATCCTGATTATTTTTATGGGATCGGCAACGATAATCCTGACCCGGTAAAAGAAAAATTCACCTCTTTATATACACTTGCAGAAATAAACGGACAATATTCCATTGCAGACCATATTTTTGCCGGCGTAAAATGGGATTTTGGACACTATAATATGATGGATGTACAGGATAAGATCGGAGAAAAAAACCGCTTCGGAGAAACATCATATACAGATGCCAAGCTTAAAGACCCTTCTACTCCCGGCTCAAATGGCGGGACTGTAAGCGGACTCGGTATCTTCTTGAGGTTTGACTCCAGAGACAGAACAACTTATCCGAAACACGGAAACTTTTCTACTGTAACTCTTACACAGTATCATAATATCTTAGGCTCTGACTATAATTTTAAAAAACTCACTCTTGACATCAGACAATATATAACACTTTATGAAAATATAATTTTTGCTTTTCAGGTGTTTTCTGAATTCAATCAGGGGGATGTCCCCTTCATGTTCATGCCTGCCGTTGGAGGAGCTGAGATGTTAAGAGGTTATCCTGAAGGAAGATACAGAGATAAAAATGCCCTTTTTGTTCAAAATGAATTGAGATTCCCGATATTCTGGAGGTTCAGTGGAGCAGTTTTTTTCAGTTTTGGAGATGTTTTTGACAGTCATAGAGACATATCAAAGGAAATGATCAAGTATGCAGGCGGAATAGGAATAAGATTCGCCGTTGACACTCAGGAAAAGATCAATATAAGAATGGATTACGGAGCTACCGCCGATGGCGGGAATGTTTACTTTTTTATGCTTGAAGCCTTTTAGAAAAGTTTAAAGAATAACAATTGAACAACCTGACTTCTTCTTTTTCTCTTCATCATCAACTACAGGATCATCCTTGAAACCTGATTCATCATCAATAATTTCGCCTATATCATCGTCAGAGATTTCATCTTCATCAGATTCTTCCAATCTGTCAGGATCCAGACATTTACCACTCTTACACACAGCTCCGTCATCAAAACAATCGGCATCACTCTGACAGGGAAGACTGCATACATCTTCTTTCCCGGAATATTGCTCATGACATACCATTGACATCATACCACCAAAACTACGGCAGTCACTGTCTTTTTCACAACTGGGAAGACAAATATCCATAGGACCGGTCATTCCAAAATCAACTTTTATACACTGGGCACCCTCATCTCCGCATTGAGAATCGTTGCTGCACATTTTAAGGCAGAATCCGCCCGGAACCTGAGTAATACACATGGCATTGTATTTGCAATCTTCAGCAGAATCACACTCTCCACCAGGCTCTGAAGGATTTCTTTTACAATATCCATCACCTTGGTGGCAGTATGCATCGTTTGAACAATCTTCATCTGTTTCACATCTGGGCCAACATTTACCAAGAACTTTGTCATCACATCTGAAACCTGCAGGACATTTATTTTCATCATTACATTCAAGAAAACAATTGGTGTCAGATCTGCCACCTGCATAAGTCTGAGTTCCATCCGGACATGCAAAGTTTTTGTTCAATATAGTACAGAATCCATCTTTAAAGTTAAATACCCTGTAATCACCTTTCAGACACTCCACATCTTTTTCATCAAAGTCATCATTTGCACAGTCTGCATCACTTGAACAATTCAATCCAACTAAAGAAAGATCTTTTGCAAAACCTTCATCAACAAAACCGTCACAGTTATCATCCATATTATTGGGCTTTTCATCTTCTATAGATTCACACATATCAAGGCCTGCTGCAAGCCTCGCGGCTTTGTGGAGATTAACTCTCCCGTAACCGAACTTAATACTGTGTCCTTTAGAATCCCAAAAACCTGTTTCAGGGTTGATCTTGTCGGAGCTTTCTTTCATTATCTCAATAGCTTCTTCAAGAGTAAGCGATGGATTCACAGAAAAAATAACTCCAAAAAGCCCTGTTACAACAGGAGCTGCCGATGAA
>SLGQ01000177.1 GCA_007136595.1 Candidatus Sumerlaeota bacterium
AAGGCCCTTTACTTTTGACATTATTTTAGATGACGCAGTTGAACATCCTTTTCCAAGTGAAAACCTCGTTGAAAACATATCCCAGCTTTTAAAACACAAAGGCGATTACCACCTTCTGGTTAAAAAGAATTTTCTTTCTTCACCACTTACCAAAATGAACAAAAAACTGCTTTATTCTTTTTTTACCACTACAGAAATAAACAGGTTTCCCAAGTACCTTTACATGAAGCTTGAAAGAACCGGGGATTCTACACGAAGTGAAACTTCAAATGTGGTGATCAAGGACCATATCGGTAAAAAATCGCTGAAACTTGAGAAGTTCCATCTCGATTTCAATAATATGCTTACTTTTAATGATGGCATATCTTCTGAACAGATAAGCCTTCTATCAAAAATCGAGTCCAAAGCAACACATAGGGCTGGAGAATGTTTTAAGTTTTTTATAGGAATGTTTAAAGAAAGAGGTGCGGAACCATTAATTGACAGCTTAAGAAGAAGCAACCGGTTTAAGCCGTTCATCCGTTCAAAAGAGATTGAAACTTACTCGGTGTTTCAGATAAAGCAATGGATCGTTCCTGATAAAGATTCGTTTTTTCAGATACCTCCGAAAGAAAACTTTGAAAGAGAAAAACTTATCTTGAGATACTTGTCCGTTAAGCCGGTTTTTCTTTATGATGCTGCAGGGCTTTATTTTTTAAATGATGTCGCGGCTGTTATTCCAAGAACCGGGGAAATAGACCTTTTTTACTCGGAAGGCTACTTTAATTCAAAAGTTATAGATTATTATTACAGGGTGAAATTCCCCCATCACAGCAAGTTTCTAAAAAAGAATTTTAACACTATACCTTTTTTCCTGTGTTCTAAAAGTATTCAGAAAATCATTTCAGACCTTGTAAAAGAAATAAGGGAACTCAAAAACAGTGAGAATCCGGGAAGCGAAGATGGATCTTCTACCGTGAAACAGAAAAAAGATAAGCTTGACAGATTTTTCTATCAATTGTTCAAACTGACCCCCGAAGAAATTTCAATAATTGAATCTGCGGATCACAGTTAAAGATTCCCAAGAATTCCATGATATACAAGAACCGGCAGAATGCCGTCAAGCACAGTTTCTATTTCTCTTCCGTTCCTCGAGATGATGATCGCTCTGGGAAAAATATCATTTGACTCAAGTGGAAGCTCTTCAGGTGACTCAGCAAGTTCCATTTTCGGAATACTTTCAAGCTGATATTTTTCGGGAGTATCGCCGTTCAAATATACTGCAACAAAAAATATTGAATTTCGATAGTATTCATTAAGCCTATCCATAGTTTTCACCATATCTTTGCAAGCTGAACACCATGTAGCGGTCAGCAACATAAATACGGGTCGGTTCATGCTCAAGGTTGACAGGGGGTATTTTTCGCCATTATAGAAATCCTTCAGAATTATTCTGTCCGATATCGGCTCTCTTTCATCTTCTTCCGGTTTTTCCTCATTTTGAATATCTTTTTCTTCTAAATTGATTTCATTTTTTACAGGAACAGCAGAACATGCCAACAACACCGGGAAAAGAAAAAAGAGTATAATTTTATTGAGCATCTATGCACTGCGGAATACCGCAAACCCCATTTGTACAGTAAAAAGTGGTGCACTGTTCATCAGCATCACAAGGTCTTCCGATCATTGCCTGATATTGACACAGCCCTGAGTTTTTATCACAGAAAAGAGACTTGTCACATATCTCTCTGCAAGGTTGTCCCTGTTGAGGAAATCTCTGACAGGTATTATTGGGACCACATTCCAGTTTTGCAAAAACATTGCAGGAATATGTTACTTCCTCACCATGTTCATCTTCCATTTTACCGCATTGAGTACCCGGAGTATCTGAAACTCTCCCTTTTGAACAGATATTGTTGACACAGTCAAGACCGGTCATACATTCATTTGCATCCAGACAAGGTTCACCGTCATTTTTTCTTTTAAAACAGTTTCCAGTTGCATCACTTTCGTTTCTTCTCCTGCAATAAAGAAAGCTGCTGCAGTCAACATCGGTAAGACACGGATCTCCGGCATCTCCGATGGTGCTTTTAGAGCAACCGCTTGTGCGGCAGGTATATCCCGGAGAACATCTGTCCATACTTGAATTACAAGCCTGCCCCGGTTCTTTGTAGCTGACGCAGGTTCCCGGACATCTGCCGCGGGTGTCGCACCAACCGTAATTACACTCCTCATCCTGATCGCATTCCTGTCTTATGGTTTTTGTTCCTTCAAAAACTGTGGCACACTCAACTATATCCGCCAGATGAACTTCAAACGGATTACATGGGGACATATCCCTTAAAAGGTCGAAACAAACTTCCGCCTGCTTCATGTCCAACTTTATCCAGCCTGCCTTTTCAGCAGCATCCAGCATCTGGTATTTCTGCATAAAAATTATGTCGTGACCTCTTTTAAAAGCCGGAAAAGGAAAAGGGTGGTGAAGTATAATATCAGGGCAAGAGAGCCTGTTTTCATCCGTTACAAAACCGGAACTGCAACTTGCGGCACTGTTACATATTATATTCAGGTATTCTGAAAAAAAGTTGGATACATTATGCTGATAAACCGGCTCTTCCGTACTTTCTCCACAACTGCCTCCAATTGTTAACAACATAAGCAAGAATGCTGACAAAACTATTTTTTTCATTCATACCTCCGGCGATTCATATATTTTTTTTACTGATACACTCAGACAATTTCCACATACTGGATCTTCCTGTTTGATAATACTTGAGCAGTTTCCACATACAAAAACGGCTTCATCAAAGTTTTTCCGGAAAATTTTCATGTATTTTCCTTCAACTTCAGAGTTCACTTCTTTGCCCCAGTTGGCATTTGACAAAACACTTCTTGCACTCACTTCCATATCCGGGTAAGAATCAATGATGTCCTTCAGTTGAGATTGTGCTTTGCGCTGTTTGCCGTCAAATACAGACTTAGAAAGGGACAAAACAGCTCCTTCTTTCGGTGAAACAAAACTTTTCAATTCACCCAGCCATATTGTTTTTTCTTCAATATTATCTGAAACTGCGGCAAAACGGGCTGCCATGTTTCTGAGAATTTTTTCGTTTAAATTATTTTCCATTTTAAGGCTTTTTTTCATATTCTCAAAAGCCTTTTTAAAATCTCCTGTACTTTCGTATGCTTTTGAGAGAAGTTGCCTTGATCTGCCATTATCAGAAATTTTCACTGATTCACTAAGAGAATTCTGTGCTTTAGTGTATTTTCCAAGTTCAAGATAGTCTTTTCCTACATGTTTTAGGACGGTTGCTCTCAATTTACCGGAAACTTCCGATCTGAAAAGCAATTCCCTGTGAATTTCAAGTGCCTTTTGGGGGTTGCTTTTTCGGACAACATCTCCTGCCATAATGAAAATCTCAGTTTCTTCAGGATATTTTTTTGCAAGTTTTTTAAGAATATCAAGGTATTCTTCCAAATTCCCAAAATGGCATTCTTTTAACGCTCTAAAAAGGATTAATGTGTCTTTGGGTATTTTTCCATCTTCCACATTTGCCAGATACACCTTTTTAAAGAAAGTATAAAGAAGAAATATTACAATAAATGAAAGAAAAAACAGGAAGGATATGAAAAGATAGGGGTTGCTTTGAAAAACATCTTTCATAAGATCAACTCACCTTGTCATCGTCGTCATTTTCATCATCATCTTCTTCTTCCAACCCGCTGTCATATTCATTTTCCGGATCGGACCCTTCTTCATGCTCAAGCGACTCCAGTTTCTGATTTCTCATTTTTGAAAGTTCTTTTCTTAGAGCTGCATTTTCTTTTTTCAACTTTCTTCCCTTTATATTGACAGCAACTACTTCAAAAAGGACAAGAATGACTGTAAAAAGAATACCCGCCAAAAAAGAAAAAAGCACCATAAGCCAAAGGGGAACTTCATTGAAAGCATAGAAAACGAAATCAAGATCGACTCTTGTATCGTTAACTCTTGCAAAATAAGAAACTATAACTGCCGATACAGCAATTATCAGAATAGCAAAAAGTTTTTTTGTCAGCTTCATATCATTCTCCGCTCAAATAAATATTTCAAAAAGAATAAACCATCCCCGCAATATAAAACAACATCATTATAGCAGGTATTACCGTGATACCAAAAAATTTTTTATTTTCCCGTTTTAAAAGCATTAACATAAGGGCGGCAGACATTACAACAAATAGTCCTGTCAAAAACATAAGATTGCTGTTTTGTCTGAAAACATCTGAACCTCTTCCTGAAAAAATATCTGCCAGAGCAAGTATAAACATATTAAAAATGTTGCTTCCCATGATATTCCCTATACCAAGCTCTTTTGCACCTATGATGACAGCAGATACCGTAACGACCAATTCGGGCAGACTCGTTGCCCATGCAAGAAATATTGCTCCTGCAGAGGTTGAGTCCCAACTGTAAATTATCGCCATGGAATCAACCACGAATGATATTTTCCAACTAACGAACACAAGTAAAACAAGGTATGAAAAAAGTTTTATATAGAAAAACGGATTCAGTTTCTTTTTTTCCGGGCTTTCTCCATTTTCAAGCTCAATCCCCGCACTTTTCAGAGATATCAGGCTGAGAAAAAACAGTCCGGCTATCATATATCCGGCAAGCGAAATTCCTCCGATGGACAATTTTCCGTCCATGGAAACGCCCGCAATAAAAACCCCTGTTATTACAAACAAATAAACTAAAGAAGCAAAGTTGTGGGGATCGGGCCTGCCATCTTTCATAAGGGTAGTGACCGTTAACATTGAAATGAAGAGAATGAACATATTGGCATTGTTGCTCCCAATTATATTACCTGCTCCAAGAGAGATATTTCCAATTGAGAAAACAGAGGTCATAGTTGTTATAAGTTCCGGAAGACTGGTTGCAAAACCCAGAAGAACAAAGCCTACCAAACCTTTTCCGATGTTTTTTGCTTCGCAAAGCTCATCTGCCGCCACAGAAAGTTTCCATCCTGAAAAAACTATGAGAATGAGATATATTGCAAACTCTCCCCATACCATCAAAGTTTCTCCAGCAAATTTTGAATGTTCGGTTTTTCCTTCTCTTTCCCGAGAATTTTTGCAACATATTTACCGATTATATCAAACTCTATATTTACTTTTCGTCCAACAGAGGGAACTGTGGCAAAAGAAGTCCTTTTAAGGGTTTCAGGAATAAGCGAAACTGTGAAAAAATCACTTCCTGCTTCAGAACATGTCAAGCTGATACCGTTTACAGCCACAGAACCTCTATCTGCTATGTAATGGGAATATCCCGGGTCAAATCCGAACCTGATCTCAACCCCCTTTTCGATCCTTTTCACACTTTTTACAACAGCTGAAGTATCGACATGTCCCTGAACAATATGTCCGTCGAACCTCCCGTCAGCTCTCATTGCCCTTTCCAGATTGACAATGGTTCCCGGAGCATAGTCCGACACCAATGTTTTTAAAACGGTAGCTTCCGAAACAAAGAACTTTATCTCTTTTTCCGAGTAAGTTTCAACCGTAAGGCATACTCCGTCAACTGAAATTGAATCACCTGAAGAAATTTCCATTCCAAAAGGGTTTTCAATTATCAAAACTCTTTCTTTTGAGCTTCCGGCGATCTTTGTCACTTTCGCCGTTTTTTCAATAATTCCTGTAAACATCTTTTTTTCTCCAGCAACTCTCGTGGAAATCATAGGCATTTTAATTGCTTTTGCAAATACATTTTTTCATTTGTTACAAGGTTGCAAGATTTTTAATTCCGATATATACTCTCTGCGGTGTTTTGATATTTGGAGGAAAAATGAAATTTACAAAACTTCTTATCGTAATTGTTTTAGCTTTTGCTGTTTTTCCACTTTTTTCACAGCGACAATCCCCTCAATTTGTCATACTTCATAATGACGGGTATAAACTTTTTCAGGAATTCAGACCGAACAATGCCATTTTTGACAGAACAAGAAGGGAGATGCTGGAACTGGCAAATAAACATAAAGAAAAAACTTTCACAGAAAGTGCGCGCCTGATAAAAATAGTGATGGATAAATGTAAACTGTATCATGATACGAATACCAGCTTGATAGAATATATGAAAAAAAGGTGGAGTCAGCCACATTTTCTTAATATGAGCGATGAATGGAAAAACTCTACATTTAAAAGGGACAGAGCTAAAGTTCTTGCGCTTCACTCTCTTTCTCAGGGAATGCAACAGGCATTCAATGACTGGAACAGTTCAAGAAATGAAGCAGTAAAAAGCAGAAACAGCAAAGAGATCATAAAAAAGATAGGAAGTGCCAACAGAATGCTTCAAATAACAATTGACAATGTTATTGAAGAAGAACAAAAGGTGTTCGAGTCAATAAAAAAAGAGCTTGAAATCATAAAAATGTCTAAATGAATCCCCTAAACATTGAAATATTTGCTCTATTAATTTAAATCTGGTAGATTCGTCCCGTTTAAAGTTTATTGTAAAATTTGGAGAAAACATGTTTAAAGCAATTATTATCGCAACACTGATCATTGCAACCTCCCTTGCAGGCTGCAAAAAAGATGAAACCCGCTCAGGAGACAAAGAAAGTGCGGCATCTGAGAAAAAAGAGGTTAAATTTACAAAAGATCATGAAGTTGTAAGTTACAGAATGGGGTTCGATCATGCTTCAAGGATATTTCAGGATATGCCCGGTGTTGACCCGGAGTTTATCTGCCAGGGAGTCAGAGATGCCTATGAATCTCCCCTTACTCCGAAATACGATGACACTCAAT
>SLGQ01000032.1 GCA_007136595.1 Candidatus Sumerlaeota bacterium
ATAAAAAGGGAGTACAACACCGATGCCGACTATGTCTATATGGATATAAATAATGAGCCTTACTACACTACGGAAAGCAGAAGAGTTGAAACAAAAGAATATGGCGGCAATCCTCATCTTTATATGATGAGAAAGCTTCTTATCGGAGCTGAAGTCGGTCTTTATCACAACCTTTCTTTATCTTTTGATCTTCCGATAATTTTACAGGAACAGTATCGCATGGTTGTAAATACTGCCGGAGATACTTTCCAGCCCGGAGAAATGTCTCTTGCCGGTCAAGGACTTTTTCCCTATGAAGGAAATCTTGATTATGCCCATAAAGGGGTAGGGGATGTTGCTTTCGGACTTCAGTGGGCACCCTTCCATGAATCCAGAAAAAACAGATTTTTCAGTTGGCTTCTCGGTATGAAGGTCACTTTTCCCACTGCTGCAGTAAAAACACCGGAAGGAATGAATATGGTTGATGGAAATGGCAATGTTGTTCCGTCAGGTAATACCGGAAATGTCGGAGAAGGTGTTTTCAGACTGGATTTCAGGACAGCAGCTTCCAAAAGGTATGGTTCGACCGAACCTTATATGCAGTTTCTTGCTTCGATCCCTGTTCCTTCAAATAAAAGCATCTATGTCGAACCTAAAAAGTCTATACAATTTAATTTCGGAACTGAGATCAACTTTTACGAAAATAAAGACTACGGACAGAAAATACACTTGAGAGCAGACATAGAAATGCTTTATACAACAAAAGGAAACACCTATAATTCCATAGCAAATGCAAGATGGGTTTATGATGGTGTTGATACAAATAAAGAGTTTGGATGGAACCTTCCTTTGGGAGAAGATAATTCTTATAACATTCTCCCTTATGAAGATCCCTGGGTACAAATGTCGGGAATGCTTAGACTGAATGCAAGAGTCTATAAATATGTTGCTTTCGGTGGGTTTGCAAAATTCGGTTACAGACACAAACATTACCTTACAAATGCTAAAGAAGGAAACCCCGGTTTTGCCACCGGTATTGATAGCGAAAAGACCGAATGGATAAATGAAACAGGTGCCAGAAGCAGACTTGGGGGACGACTCCTTGCCGAATCATATTTCGTTCTTGATTGGGGTGTAAATCTCACATTGTTGTTCTGATGCCCTCCAGCTTATTTATAATAATTGGTAATATTTTGTGGAGAGAAAAATGATAGCTGAAAAGAAAATTCTTTTTGTAAGGATTTGCGGAACAGGAATGAGCTCTCTGGCACTTATTTGCAAAGATCTTAAAGCACAGGTCAAAGGTGTTGACCTCGCCTACTATCCCCCTGTCAGCACAAAACTTGAAGAAGAAGGGATACCATGCTATCAAATGGATCAACTTAACTCTCTTGTTAATGACTGGAAACCCGATATTATCATTGTCGGAAACGCTCTGAACGGCAAGAGTGATGAAGCCCGTTTTATCCTGGAAAGCGGTTTAAAATACTATTCCATGCCTTCTTTTATTGAAGAATTCCTGATAGATATAAAGAAAAGTGTCGTGATAGCAGGGACTCATGGAAAAACTACGACAACCACAATGTTCAGTGAACTTCTTTTTTCGATAGGCAAAAACCCGTCATACATAATAGGTGGGATCCCCGATTTTTCAGGAACGAATGCTTCTTACAAAAAAGGGGAAGGTTACTTTGTAATTGAAGGTGATGAATATGACACCGCTTTTTTTGATAAAGGTCCGAAATTCCTCCACTATAAACCGTCAATATCTGTTGTCACCTCGATTGAATTTGACCATGCTGACATATATGATGATCTGGAAAAGATATTTGACAACTTTAAAAAACTGACAGAAATAACAGAAAAAAAGGTGATACTTTGTAAGGACTATAAAAACAACGGAAAACTTGCTTCTTTAATACCTCCTGAAAAGTTAAGGACATATTCCGTATCAGACCCGACAGCCGATATATTTTTAGAAAAAACCGGCAGGGAAGGTGGGTTCATGAAGTTTTCCGCCCTCATAAATGGGGAAACACACCACTTTAAAACACCTTTTTTCGGAGATCAGAACCTTATGAACCTCGGGGCTCTTATCTCTTTTCTCCATCTTGAAGGGATCGAGTTTGATGACAGCTTAAAAGAAGGTTTTGAAACGATGAAAGGTATTAAAAGACGGCAGGAATGTATCGGATCTATCAATGGCGGACTTATATACAGTGATTTTGCTCACCATCCAACTGCTGCCGAACTTACTTTCAACTCTTTCCGTCAGTTTTTTCCTGATAAAGAAATATATGTAATATTTGATCCCGCAACAAATTCCAACAACTTAAACATTTTTGAGCAGAAATATACAGAAGTGTTTATAAATGCTGACAAAGTTGTAATAGGTCATCCTCCCAAACTTGACAGAATTCCACAAGAGAAAAGATTTTCTCCTCAAAGGATCGTAAAAACAATAAATATCCATTCTGGATCAGAAAAAGCTTTCTATATAAAAGAAGTGGATGATATCATAAGCTGGATAAATGATAACAGTAACCCCGATTCGGTAACTGTTGTTATGTCCAACTCAGGTTTTTATGATTTTTTCACAAAAATAAGAAGCTTTCTCAGTTCCTGAAATTATTTTGAATTTGGAGCCGGTTGTGATAAAATATCCTCCGGAGAGCTGATTGGAGAAAATAATGAACAAAACTTTAATAACTGCTTTATCTCTGTTTTTAATCTTTTTTTTAACTTCCTGTGATGTTTTTTCGCAGAAAGCGGGAACTTTTTCCGTGAAGTTTTCATGGGAAAAAGATGGTGAAGGGAATGAAATAAAGCCCGATATTGCAAACGGAGAATTTTTTGTCACTGTCAGAATTTATGAGTGGGCACAAGGGGTTAACTTTCCCGGTGACATTGGTGCTCATGGCAGACAGTTGCTCCAGAGTGAGCCAGTGAAGATGCTTGAGAAGGGGACAAAGATAGAGTTTGGTGACCTCAGTTACGGTGACAGGAGGTTTATCACTGCCGAGATAAGGAGAGGAAAGGACCTTACGGGAGGAATTCTTTTTACGGGGATGTCACAACTTTTTGATTTCAAGGTTGGTAAACACACGGAAGTAAATGTTGAAATGAGTCTTACATCCACTCCCGGAGTTGATGAAGAAGGGAACAGGATAGATGCTGAACTTAGAATAGTTGATGAGAGTGGTAATCTGAGGGGATATACCAATGGTGATGATCTGGAAGTGAATCTGAGACTTATCAATGCGGTCAGTTTCACAAGAGTTTTCATTGCAAACAAAGAAGAGCTTTTAAAGACAGATAAAGGAAAGGAATATCAAAAGCCTGCACTTGCAGAGCTTGAAGAAAAAAACAGTTATGAAATAAATGAGAAATGGGATCTTTCTTTTGGACTTACTGAAGATGAAATGGCGGTTCTTCCCGAGCTTAAAGTTTATGCAAGAGTTGAAAATGAATATGGACAGGGATTGCTTCTCATGGCAAGGATTGCCCTTGACAATGAGCCACCGGAGCTTATACTCGCCATAAACCCGACTTATACAAACGGTTCTCAACCTATTACACTGGGAATTTCAGCAAATGAACTTATCAGGTATGACACCCTAAACCTCCAAACCACAAACCCCAAACTTGAATTTAACTGTCCAACCCCCACAAGGAACGAATCGCTTTCGTTCAGTTGCACGATTGAAACGCTTGATTCTTCCATTGCCGACGGAGAATATGAAATAACAGTTACAGCTTCAGATCAGGCGGGAAATATAAGTGAAGAAACCAGAACGACACTGACAATTGATAGGGAAGAGCCTGACCTTACCTTTACTGTGTATAAAAACGGTGAAGAAGCAGAAGGTTTGATATATCTCAAAGAAGATGATGAATTTGAAGTGAACCTTGTTCTTTCCAAAGAACCTTCTGCAACACCTGTTGTACGGCTTGGGAGCTCATCACTTGATTGCAGAGAAACAGAAGATCTCAAATACAGTTGCAGCACAACAATAAAACCCTCAACCTATCCCGAAGGGATATCCGACCTCAGTGTCGCTTATCAGGATATGGCGGGAAACCAGTTCAACAAAACAATTGTGTCAGGGATAAGGTTGGATTATACTCCGCCTGAAATAGTTGGTGAAGTTGCAGTCCATATAATAAAACCTGTTGGTTGTCCTTTGAGCTCTGTCTCTGCGGTAACATCCGGAAGCAGCATTGAAATAACATTTACTGTCAGTGAAATTCTTGGAGAAGAAGGGATTCCTTCAGTAAGGGGAATTTCAGGTGAAAATATAATAGATTTCAGTTTTACGGGACAAGTAGGATATCTCTATCTTTTTAAAGTTGATAACATAGTTTCTCCTGCTCAAGGGATATATGATCTTGAAATAGAGATGACAGATGTGGCAGGTAACTACCGGAAGGTAGTAAAACCCGGTGCTTTTGTCATAAAAACCTCTTCTTTAGCATCTCCTTCAGTAAAAATACCGCACAACATAGTTTACAGAAGAGTCCCTTGGGGAAGCAAAGAGACTGACGGTATCAGATATTACAGCATAAAAGCTAAGGAAGGTGTCTCTGTTGTTGATGAAAGAGCTGTTGAGATCATAGTTTATGACGGTCCCGACAGTTTCACCGCAAATGAAATAGGAAGGTCTTCTGTATCTGAGGGAACATTCAGTGAACTTGAACTTAACCGTTCAGACCGTTCAGAAGTTTTCATTACAGTATATGATGATGCCTGCAACAGCAGTGAAACTGTTAAAGTTCTTGATGTTGAATGGACAGCCACGATGGGTGGTAAAGTAAGAGGAAGAAATCTTGAAAATCCGCATAGGTTTACAACCACACCCATTTTTTATAGCTCGCTTGCCCAGAATGAGTCAATCAACATAGAGCCTTCAAATGAAAATCTTAACAATTTGAAACATCCCGATAATAATGCAGTTTTAAGAAAAGCGGAAGCCCAATGGAGGGAAGTTAACATTGGAAACAAACCGTCTCCCCGTACTCTCCATTCAATGACATATCTGCCTTCAAGAAATAAAGTCGTTTTATTTGGAGGATATAAACTTGATACAGGAAACTTCAGCAATGAAACTTGGGAGTGGGATATTGAAACAGGTATATGGAGAGACCGTACTCCTGCAACGATAAGTCCATCTCCCCGGTACTTGGCATCAATTACAACAGATCTGTCTGCCGGCAAGGTTCTTCTTTTTGGAGGAGTAGATCAAAGTAACAACTACAAAAACGACTTTTGGGAATGGGACAGCTTTGCAGGGACATGGATACAACATACTTTTGATGGCACAGAACCGGAAAAAAGGGCAGGATCGGCAATGGTTTATGATCCTTTTAGAAATAAAGTCATACTTTCAGGGGGATTAACTTATGATGATGTCACTGTTGAGTTAAAAAGTGATATATGGGAGTTCGACAGAAAAAATATCATTTGGTCAAAAGTTGTCCCCGGAAACGATATTTTCCTCCCTGTTGGACGGTATCTACATTCAATGATATATTGTAAATCATGCAATTCAGTAATTATGTTTGCTGGAAACATAGATTATGATGACCTCGAACCTATTAATGATATGTGGATGTGGGATGGAAAAAACTGGACAGAAATTGATGTTGAAGGTGGTGGGATACCTTTGCAAACATTGGGGGATAGCATTGCTTATGATATGTCAAAAAGCCAAATTATACTAATTGGTTCCGATGGGGATGTGTGGAGATTTGAATTTACAGGCTCAACAACAGGCAAATGGTTAAAAGTGCAAAATGACGGAATTAAGCCTTCTCAAATATTAATAACAAATGCTCTGGCTTATGATGGAAAGCGAAATCTTGCAATTGTGTTTGGAGATTCTGAAGGAAAAAATGATATCTGGCAGTATGAACTTGATTCAGAGAGATGGATAGAAAGAACCGTCAGAGACGAAAAACCATCGATAAGAAGAGAACATGCAATGGTTTATGACTCAAACCGCAACAGAACTGTTCTTTTTGGAGGGTCAGACTTGGAAAATGCCCACTTGAGTGATCTATGGGAATGGGACGGAATAAACTGGGTGCATATTGAGCCGGAAGGAAACAAACCTTCGGGAAGAAGAGGTCATAGACTCGTTTTTGACGAATCAAGTAATAGAACCGTTCTTTTTGGAGGTTACAGCTCACAAACACAGTATTGCAATGAAACATGGGAATGGGATGGGATAAACTGGACACAAAGAACCGGAGACATTTGTTCGGGAACAGAATGCAGTTTGTGCGGAACAGAAACAGTTTGTCCGACTGGAAGATATTTTCATGCAATGACTTATGACAAATTGAACGAAAGGATTGTCCTTTTCGGAGGAGAAAGGGGGGAGATAAGCTTTCTTAACGATACATGGGAATGGAATGGAAATCACTGGGAGATCATAGATGATGGCAACTATCCTGATCGCGATGGACATTCAATGACTTATGATGTTATTGATCAAACTGTTGTTCTGTTTGGCGGAAGAGAGTTCGATGAAGATCAAAACAAAACATATTTCACGAACGATCTTTGGGTTCTTGATGAAGACTTGTGGATAACGGTTTCTCCAATAAGTGATAGACCTTCTCCGAGATACCGTTCTTCTATGGTCTGGGATGACTCAAGAAAGAAAATCCTTCTCTTTGGAGGAAATTCCGGGGCACAAAATGGAGAAACTTGGGA
>SLGQ01000006.1 GCA_007136595.1 Candidatus Sumerlaeota bacterium
AGGGTTGCTAACTGAAATAATTTAGGAGAAAAAAATGAGCGTAACAAAAGTTGAACTCGCAGAACTTGTTTATGAGCACATGAAAGTTGACAAAAGGCGTGCAGCAGAACTTGTTGACATGTTTTTTGAAGAAATGAAAGCCGGTCTTGTAAAAGACGGAGAAATCCAGATCAGTGGTTTCGGAAAGTTTGTCATCAAACAGAAAAATGAAAGAAAAGGTCGTAATCCGCAGACAAACAAACCGCTTACGATCAGCAAACGCAAAGTTGCAACATTCCATCACAGTCAAGTCCTCAAAGAGAGACTTAACAACAAAAAATAAGCTGTCAAACCCCTTTAACGGGATTTGTTTAGCATAGGTCGGGATGTAGCGCAGCCTGGGTAGCGTACTTGAATGGGGTTCAAGTGGTCGCTGGTTCAAATCCAGTCATCCCGACCACTTTTAATTTTTATGTTACTGTGAAAAAGAAAGTTTTTCTCACAAATGACGATGGTGTTTATGCTGTCGGTTTATCTGCATTGGAATATGCACTTAACCGTGACCGGTTTTCTGTTTTTACAGTAGCTCCGTTATATGAAAAAAGCGGGGCAAGTCACTCCATTACACTTGAAAAACCCCTGAGAGTTAAAAAACTCAGTGAATCAAAGTATGCAGTTGACGGAACACCGGTTGACTCTGTATTTGTGGGGATCAATGAGCTTGTTCCCGAAAGACCCGCCATAGCTTTTTCAGGAATAAACAAAGGTGCGAACATAGGAAATGATCTTGCATATTCCGGGACAGTTGCCGCAGCCATCGAAGCTTTTAACAACGGCATCACATCCGTTGCCGTTTCTCTTTTTATTTCTGATTACTTTAATTTTGACGATGTTTGTTTTGAAAAATGTGCAGAACTTTTTGTCAGCAAAATACTTCCTGAAATAGAAAACAAAACAGAAGAGCTTTATGCAAAACCTTTTCTTTTTAATGTCAATATTCCGCAATCCGCTTTAGAAAAAGATTCCGTTTTAATTAAATGGACATTCCCCGGAAAAAGAAATTATGGAGGAGAAGTAATAAAAAGGGTGGATCCCCGTGGCAAAGAATATTTCTGGATAGGTGGAGACCAGTATAGTTTTGCAGATATTCCCGGCAGTGACTGCAATGCGGTTTTAGAGGGCGCTGTCAGCATATCTCCGCTTAAACTTTCTTATTTTGATGAAGAAAGAACCAATTTTTACAGCAACAAATAAATTTACAGGATAAACCATGAATATTAAAGAAGCCTTTTTCAAATCACCGGGTCCCGATACAGTTAAAGAAGCTGTCATCCTTTTTTTTAAAGGGGTTGCAATGGGAAGTGCTGACATCATTCCCGGCGTATCGGGTGGCACAATAGCCCTTATCACAGGGATATACGGCAAAGTTCTGGCTGCAATAAAATCTTTTAACTTCAATGCTTTAAGCAAACTTTTAAAGTTCGATTTAAAGGGAGCGATCGAAGAAACGCATCTCAGATTCATAATTGTCCTTTTTTCAGGTATAGCTGTTGCAATATTGACTCTTGCAAGATTGATGAATTTTCTTCTTAAAGCTCATCCTGAACCAACTTTTTCACTTTTTTTCGGACTTATAGCCGCATCAATATTTGTAGTTGCAGGACAAGTTAAATGGAAAACAAAAGAGATTGCCGCAATAATTTTCGGAACAGCAGTTGCGTATCTCATAGTGGGGCTGATCCCGGTTGAAACACCTAAAGGGTTGTGGTTCATATTTTTAAGCGGAGTTGTCGCAATTTCCGCGATGATACTGCCAGGATTAAGTGGAGCATTCATTCTCCTTATACTGGGAAAGTATGAGTTCATAACAGGAACATTAAAAGCTCCCTTTTCAATGAATGAGCAGACAGGCATGTTCAACCTGCTGATAATAATAGTGTTTTGTGCTGGATGCGCTTTAGGGCTTGCCGGGTTTGCAAGGTTTTTAAACTGGCTTCTCTCTAAATGGCATAACCTTACGCTTGCTTTTCTTACAGGTCTCATGGTTGGCTCAATGAGGAGGATCTGGCCCTGGAAAGGTGAAGCAGTGGTTCAGATGATAAGAGACAAAGAACATGTTCTTTCTCAGGAAAATGTTTTTCCGTCTGAGTTGAGCGGATATGTCATTTTAAGCATTTTTCTAATGATAGCAGGTGTTATCGTGATCCTTGTGCTGGACAAAGTATCTAAACTTCATGATTAAAATATTTTTTTAATTGCTCAACGGAATTTGTTGTATAAAATATGTCCGAATATTGGTTTGTCGGAGGTAAGAATGAAAAAGCTCTTTTGGTTTTTTATGATCTTTATGGTTTTTGCTGTATCCTGTCTGGTTGAAGAAGATAATGAAATAGTTGATGAAAGCGACAAAGATATCAATGATACTGAGCATATAACGGACGAAGATCAGCCTGTGAAAACCGATGACGACAAAGAAGAACCGGACAATACAACTGAGCCGGATGATGACCCGCTTCCTGACACATTCTGCTTTTCAGGCGGTGCGATACTTTATGAAGGGGAACAGCAATATATAGTTTGTCCCGGCTTCCCTGAAAAAATGCAGAAACAACTATGCAGAAATGGAAGATGGAGAGACGAAGCAGCCTGTGTTGACAACTTTGCTGTTATTCCGGGTGGAAAGTTTTTAATGGGTTGCGATCCTGAAAAAGAGGGTACTTGTGAGGAAGATAATGTTCCATCTCATGAAGTTGAAGTATCACCTTTTCATATAGACAAATTTTTAGTAACAGTTGAAAGGTTTGAGGATTGTATTGATGATGGAGCTTGTGAGGGATCACATTTCAGAACAACTGATGACTCTTACAGGTGTAACATTGGAAATAACGAAAGAAAAAATCATCCTGCCAACTGTGTTACCTGGTTGGGAGCACAACAGTTTTGCAATTGGATAGGTGGAAGATTGCCGACTGAAGCTGAGTGGGAAAAAGCGGCAAGAGGTACAGACGGCTCTATTTATCCGTGGGGAGATTCTCCTCCCGGAAGTTGTGATAATGCGGTCGTTGAATCAACTTCTGCCGGTTGCGGCAGTGGAGGAACTTTTCCTGTCGGATCTAAACCGGAAGGGAAATCTCCAAACGGACTTTATGATTCCACAGGAAATGTAGCTGAGTATGTAAATGATTGGTATCACGACAAGTTTTATTCCACTCCGGAAGCTTCTGAAAAGGATACAAAAGGACCTGATTCTCCAAGTGTAGAAGGTTACAGGGTTTGCAGAGGGGGCTCCTTTCTTTATGGTGAAAGAAGGACCAGAGCGGCATACCGGAGCGGGTGTAAAGAGGATGACCCTTCAATAGATTACGGATTCAGATGTGCCAAAGATATTAAGTAACGGGAGGAACTTATGAAAAAGATTTTTTTTACATTCAGTGCAATTTTATTTTTTGGCTCTGTTTTGTGTGCAACCGAAATGTATGTCCAGCCTAAAGTGGGCTTAGGGTTTTCCTACCACAGCTACAATGCTCTGGGATTGTCAGGAGGGCTGGATTTTGCATGGAAAGTTTGGGAAAATGACAGAAAAGCACCCGGAAAGATGTATGCCGGCGCAGACCTTGGCTTTCAATACTGGATGCCTACAAGGGTTTACAGAAGCATTGTTTATGACAAGTGGCGCAGACACATGATGACTGCTCCTGTAAAAGGTTACTTTTCTTACGAATTTAAAGTTGATGCCGGACCCCTTGTATATGCCGGACCTTTTTATACTGCCGGAGTCAGTTTTGATATTGAGCATCATACTTACGAACATGTTTCAAATGAAACAAGTTTTGGACCCAGCTTTTCAAGTTCCTTCGGAGGAACTCTTGTTTTCCATAACAACTGGGTTCTGAAACAGACTTTTGCATGGGGCTTTGGCCGTTACGGCTGGAATTCTTTCATAATCGAAGCAGGTTACAGATTCTGATTTAAGCAAAGTCAATGACAAAAGCATTTTATGATTTTTTTATCAAAACACAAAATTTCCAGTGATATTTTTCCATCATAAATCATCTTATTATCTTTCTTGATAATCACACCATTATCATTATTATATTGGTGCGGTTATTGGATCACTTAAACTGTGGAGTATGACATGAAGGTTATGGTTGTCGGAAAAGGGGCAAGGGAACATGCTCTTGCGTGGAAGATATCTCAAAGTCCGATGGTAAAAAAAGTGTTCGCTTTTCCCGGGAATGCAGGTATTTCAGAAGTTGCAACTATTCCTGTAATCGAGGATGACTCTGTTGAAGCTTTGTCAAATTTTGCTTTGAATGAAAAAATAGATCTTACCGTTGTAGGTCCGGAAGATTACCTTGCTAACGGGATCAGTGATGTTTTTGAATCTAAAGGGCTTAAAATATTCGGTGTAAATAAAGCTGCCGCCACTCTTGAATCAAGCAAAGCTTTTGCTAAAGAAGTAATGGAATCTGCCGGTATTCCGACAGCATTTTTTTCAACTGTTACAGATATTAAATCAGGTGACGATATTCTTAAGTCCTCCACTTATCCTATAGTTTTAAAAGCGGATGGACTGGCGGCAGGCAAAGGGGTTATAATCTGTAACGACTATAAAACAGCCAAAAGGGAGCTTTCTGAAATGCTCGCCGGTAAATTCAAAGATGCCGGTACAAAAGTGGTCATTGAACAGTTTCTTAAAGGAGAAGAACTTTCACTCCTTCTTTTTACCGATGGAACTCACACCAAAAGACTTCTCTTTTCTCAGGATCATAAAGCACTTCTTGAAGAAGACAAAGGACCTAATACTGGAGGTATGGGAGCATACACTCCTGTTTCTTTTGCAGATGACAATCTTTATGAAAAAGTTGATTCTCTTGTTACCGAACCTCTTTTAGCGGAACTTAAAAAAAGAGGTATTGACTACAGAGGTGTGCTTTATATCGGGCTGATGATAGTTGACGGTCTTCCTTATGTCCTTGAATACAATGTGAGATTCGGTGATCCTGAGACAGAACCTCTTATGTTTATGCTTGAAAGTGATATTATCCCGTATTTTTTAGGATGTATCGAAAAAACCTTGAATAAACTTCCTGAAATGAAATGGAAAAACGGATACGGAGCAACAGTTGTGATGGCTTCTGAAGGTTACCCCGGATCATATTCCAAAGGTTTTCAGATCGATGGTCTTGATTCCATCGAAAAAGGATGCTCTGTTTTTCATGCCGGAACATGCCTGGATCATAACGGTCGCATTGTAACTGACGGAGGAAGGGTGCTTATGGTTACGGGATCAGGCTCCACAATAAAAGAAGCTCTTGAAAAAACATACAAAAGTGTAAGGAACATATCTTTTAAAGGGGCTTGTTTCAGATCAGATATCGGATACAGGGAACTTAAACGGGAAGAAAAATGATAATAAAAGACTCAAAATTTATAAAAAGTGCTTCATCTTTAAAAGATCTTCCTGATGACGGACTGCCTGAGTTCGCATTCATAGGGAGATCCAATGTTGGTAAATCGAGCCTCATGAATATGCTTCTTGGTAGAAAAAATCTTGTCAAGACAAGTAAAAAGCCGGGGAAAACAGTTTTGCTCAACTATTTTCTTGTAAACGACCATTTTTATTTCGTTGATTTGCCGGGATACGGTTTTGCAGCCCGCTCAAAAACGGCAAGGGAAGCTTGGCGCAGACTTATAGAAATGTATCTGGTTAACCGCTCAGAGATCAAAGATGTTTTTCTTTTGATCGATTCCAGACATGGAGTTTTGGCAAATGATGAAGAGATGATACAATTTCTCGATCATCACAGAATCAACTTTACACCTGTGTTTACGAAAGTAGATAAAATATCGCGGAATATGGCAAGAATGATAAAAGATAAAAACCCTGAGTGTCCTGTCGTATCAGCAATTACAGGTGTCGGTAAAGATCAGTTCCTTTCACTTGTAGGATCTCATTTGGAAAAAGATTTGCAATTGACGGGAGATCATAAATGAAAATAGTTCTCATGCTGTTTTTAGTTTTTTTTGTTTACGCCGCTCACGGAGCTGAGATAGTGGAAACTGTTGTTGCAAATCTTAATGGCAGAGCAATAACATATTCCGAGGTCATTCAGGAAGGAGAGCTGATAAATATTGAGAATAATATTCCCCCAGACACATCACTCACAGCGGAACTGAAGAAAAAGATCCTCGATCTTGTAATTTTCAGAATAATTGCTTTTCAGGAAGCAAAAGAGCAGAATATAACTGTCGATGATGAGACTGTTAAAAAAAAGGTGGAAACATACAAAGGAAATGTATATATGAAGAATTTCCTGAAAAAATATGAAATAACAGACCTTGAATTCACAACGATGATCAAAATGAGATTGCTCGGAGATAAATTTGTTGAGGAATTCGTTGCCAGAAGATTTAAAGACAAAAATCCGGAACATGCTGAAATAACTAAAGCAGTTTCAGAATGGCAGCAAAACCTGTTTAAAAAACAAAGACTGGTGTTCTACTCTATTCCCTGAAAGGAGGATATATGGCAAAAATAATTTCTGTTGTAAACCAAAAGGGCGGTGTCGGCAAAACCACTACAGCCGTCAACCTTGCCGCCTGTCTGGGTGTTCTTGAAAAAAAGGTTCTTTTAGTTGACATGGACCCTCAGGGAAACGCCACCTCTATGAGCTCCATAAAAGCTGAAA
>SLGQ01000191.1 GCA_007136595.1 Candidatus Sumerlaeota bacterium
GTTTAAAATTGAGATTTTTTATAAGACTGTCAACATTAGCATAAGTTGCAGGAACATCGCCAAGTTGGAGAGGAAGAAGGTTCTTGCGGGCTTTCCGTCCTATTTTTGTTTCTATAGCTTCAATAAAATCCATAAGTTTCACAGGAGCATTGTTGCCGATGTTATAAATGGTATAGGGAGCTTTTGATGTTGCGGGATCGGGCTTCATCCCATCCCATTCACTGTTCCCTTCAGGAGGATTTTTTATAACTTTTACGACCCCTTCAACAATATCGTCAATATAGGTAAAGTCACGAAGCATATCTCCATAGTTGAATACATCGATCTCTTTTTCTTCAAGAATGGCTTTAGTGAATATAAAAAGTGCCATATCGGGTCTTCCCCAAGGTCCGTAAACCGTAAAAAACCTCAGACCGGTAGTTGGAATATTAAAAAGATGGCTGTAAACATGAGCCATCAGTTCATTAGATTTTTTAGATGCGGCATAAAGACTTATCGGATGATCCACATTGTCGGAAGTGGAAAAAGGAAGATATTCGTTTGCTCCGTAAACACTTGAACTTGATGCATAAGAAAGGTGTTTGACATCGTTATGTCTTGAAGCTTCAAGAATATTCATGAAACCTGAAATGTTTGAATCAATATATGCTTCAGGGTTTGTAAGAGAATATCTCACTCCGGCTTGAGCGGCAAGGTTGCATACAGCATCAAATTTTTCGTTTTTAAAAAGTTCTCTGATCTTTTCCCTGTCATTCAGATCAAGTTTTATGAAGCTGTATGACGGATGTTTTGAGCTTTGGACGATCTTGCCGTACTCAATGGTTTCTTTTGAAAAGCCGGCATTTTCAAGTCTTGCATATTTTAAATTTATGTCATAGTAATCATTGATGATGTCAAGACCTACAACAGTGTCCCCATCTGCAACAAGTTTGTTTGCAACATGAAATCCTATAAAACCGGCTGTTCCGGTGACAAGTATTTTCATTTTATCCTCTTTATTATTAATTGAAAAAATTATTGATCTTCATCGTGTTCTTCTTCTTCAACTTCATTTTCCTGCTGACCTATCTGCCCGGAAAACAATGTGACAGCATTTCGCCCGCTTTTTTTGGAAAAGTAGAGAGCTTCATCAGCACTTTTTACAAGTTGTTCCCCGCTCATAACAATTGAAGGAAATGAAGATACGCCGAAAGATGAAGTTATGTTCAGTTGGCTTCCATCTGCATTGATCGATGCATCCTTAACAAGTATTCTTATCTTTTCAGCAAGTTTTGCCGCACCGTTTGCGTTAGTGTTGTGAAGAAGCAATACAAACTCCTCTCCTCCGTATCTGGCGGCAACATCAACTTTCCTTATATTGTTTTTCAGCGTTCTTGACATGAACCTTATTACATCATCCCCGGCTTTATGCCCGTAAGTGTCATTGATCTTTTTAAAATGGTCGATGTCGAGCATAATGATCGAAAGCGGAGTATCAGTACGGCTTGATTCCATCACCATTCTTTCTATCGCCTGTTGAAAATATCTCCTGTTGTAAAGACCTGTAAGTCCGTCAACATTTGAAAGCTCTTCAACTTTTTCGTACATTTCAATATTATGCAAAGCGGAAGAAACAACTTTGCAGATCATTCTTATTGAAGTAACCTGATTCCCAAGAGACTGGGAAGATTCCTCAGAGTCAACAAAAATGCTGATAGTTCCTTTATTTTCATTGTTAAAAGATATCAATCTTGCAGACATGCTTTCGTGCCTGTTCAATAAAGCAAGAGGTCCTGTTGTGGGGAAAAGAGGATTTTCTTTTCTCTTATTTATTTTGTGTATTTCACAAATGTTATCCATTTTACCATTTATCATCATATTGTGGACACAAGTTGACTCAGTAAGTTCTGAACGGGCAAATTCTTCAATGTGCTCCATCTTTAAATTTTCGGTCCTTTCAATATCATTTCTTATCCTGAAAGCATGGCTCATGTGGATATCATTTTTAAGTTCAGTTACAAGAACGGAAGATGCTTCCGGAATGACATTGAATATTGCAAGAGCAGTTGCCTGAAAAAGAGAGTCTCTGCTAAAGGAGTCAACAATGCTGGATGTGCCGTTATAGAGACTTTCCTTGCGAAGCTTTTCAAGAGATATCTGCCTGAAAGCTTCTCCTTGTCTGATCATTTCAACGACATCATTTTTTATTTCCCTGAATTCATCAAGAATATCCTGTTTTGAAACATTGTCTTTCTCTTTAAGCTTTATATCAACTGCGAGAACATATTCGGGTTCCATCATCATTGATCCGCAATCGAACATGCTGAAAGGGTAGTAAAGTCTGAAATTGTATGTTTCCATCATTGGAACATCATCCTGTTCGGCAAGAAGAGTTTTTGTTGCAAGCTCTATTCTGTCATGAACCACCCTGTGGATCAGCCCCCTGAGTTCAAACCGGTGATCATCTCCATATTTTCTTGCAAAATCACTTGGGAAAAGCTCAATGAGATTTATCCCGATCTTTTTCCCTTTGAAGCTGTTTGTCCTTTTAAGATAATTTTTCAAAGGTTTAAAAGGATCTTCAACTATCGATCCGCTGTTTTCATCCACTTTCCGTTTTGTATTTATCTCAGGTTCCTTTTCTGTCAAAATAAACTTCCAGATATCTTTTCTATGCCCGAGCCATACAAAAAACACTGTGAACAGATAAAAAACGAACAGTCTGAAATCGGATGGAACGGAATAGTCTCCAGTAAAAAAAATAATGATGAAAGAAAGTGCACTGAAACAAAAGTAGTGAACCTGATCTGTTTTTGATATCAAATAAGGCAGCGATAAAAACAGCAGCGGTAGAAGTTCACTGGCTCTTCCTCCCGTTAAAACCACTGCAACGGCAATTAAAGGTGGAATGGGAGGTTTAACTTGTTCGATCAGCAGCAGGTAAAGTACCAGAACGGCAAAAATACCCCAGACAATAAGGAGAAAACTGAGTCTGGTGCTGACATTGATGGAAGCGACTGCAAAAATTGCAGTTAAAACATAAAAAAATGGTTTTGAATTGATGATTTTAGTCATTGACGATAAATTGATCCTTTTTAAGCATTTGAAATCTCTGCCTTAAAATTGCTTCGGCAGCCCTGGGGTCTGTCTGAAATTTCCGGATTTTAACTCTTGTTTCTTTTATTTCTTTTTCTATTGACTTGCTTGTTTCATCAAGATGATCAAGAATCCTCCGGTTTTCCTTTATATCAGTGTAGGTCATATATGCGTCATAAGATATAAGAATGGCTGCAACTGATGCAACTGAAATTATAATCGCTGTCGAAGCATTGATCTTCAATTTTTTGACCTCGTGGCAACTGCGATATTCTCAAAACCGAGAGTCTTAAGAATATCTAAAACTTCCGTTACTCTTCCGTGAGGAGTTGCAGTATCGGCCTTAATTACCATAAGATACCTTAATCTCATGGCAGTGTCAAATTTTGAAAGAATATTTTTCATTTCTTCTGTTGACTCTATTTCTACACCGTTTAATGACAAATCACCTTTTGTTCCGATACTTACCTCATATTTTTCAGGAGAGATGATAGGTTGACCGGATGATGCTGAAGGGAGCTCAACTTTCAGTCCGGTTTCTTTGACAAAAGTGCTGGTCAGGGAAAAGAAGATCAAAAGAGTGAACAGAACATCAACAAGGGAACTGATATCGATACTGAAATCATGCTTCCTGTTTTTTCGAAGGTTCATTTATTGTAACTCCCTGCCGTTTACAGTTAAAAGAACCGCATAACAGACAAAAAACAACGAAATTATCAAAGCGGGAATATGAAGAAGGATCATTCCTGCTAAAACAAAAAAGGAAAAAGCTGGCGAGAGATATGTCTTGAAAAGATATGACGGGACTTTAGGTGTCTGAAGTTCCAGTAAATTGATATATCCGCCGATAGGAGCGAATATTACAAACAGTAAGAATATTGAAAACAGCAAAGAAACTGTGGGATATGTAGCAAAAAGAACGGGAACTGCCGCTACGGAAGCATTGAAGGGGAGTGAAAAAAAACTGCCGTTAACATTATCTGAAGAAGAGCGCACAAAGTTTCTTATTTTAGATGTGTTATAAAAAAGTACCGCTGAAAAATAAGTTATCAGTGATGGCCACATAATTTCAAGTCTGATCGAAATGGCAGAGATGAAAATGGCTGTTATGAGAAACAGAGGTGTTATTGCATTCCATTCAAAATGCTCTTTTTTAAAAGCTGAAAGAAGAAGTTCCTTTGATATTTTATCAAAAACAGCATTTGAAAAAAAACTCCTTTCTTCATAAGATAAAATTGCGTTGTCTATCAATCGCTGTTCCGCTTCATATTTCATAGCGGGGGTATCAACATCCTGCCATAGGAATCCTGTCATATCGACCGGGAGAAACCCTCCTTTTTCCGATAGAGCTTTCATTCCTTCCGAAATGGAAACATCGCCAGTTTTTTCATAAATTTTTTCAAGTTCATCAAATATTGACGGCTTACATAAAAACAAGCCGGTATCAATTGCATTATAAGCTTTGATCTCTTTTCCGATATGTGTTATCGCGTTATTTTGAGTAAATACTTTTGTTGCGTCATCAAGATCAAAAACAGATTCAATATCTCTGTCTATTGCAAGAAGAGAATCAGCATCTTCAAAAACAGGTTCCGCCCTGTTTATAAAACAGGTGAAAAAATCATTGGAAAAAATATGGTCGGACATGGAAAGGAGAAAAGGTTCCCCGGGATCAAGAGCTTCTTTTGCTTTTAATAGCGAAATACCGTTTTTTTTATTGTATTCAGGGTTGTTGACAGTAACAATGCCGTGAAAATTTCTTTTTTTTATGAAATCGAGGATCTGGTCACCTCTGTATCCCAGGATTATAACTATCTTTTCTATCCCTGCACTATACATCAGATTTATAACTCTTTCTATCAGAGCAGTTCCTCCGATCGGCATCAAAGGTTTAGGTTCATTTTTACCTTTGCTGTTAAGTCTGCTTCCAAGTCCGCTTGCCAGAATCACACCCTGTTTTACCATACTTTACCTCTTGTGTAACGGTTTCATGTCTTTTGCAATTTCAGCTTTCTTTTCTTTCACATACTCTTCATATCCGTCAAGATCCCACGGGTCATAAATAAAGGGAGCCAGAAAAGTATAGACAAGCATTTCAAGTAAAAGGCAGTCAAGCAACCAGGGTCTTGAAGTGACGCTTGTCGCGACACCGCTTATAAAAAGGAGTATTACCGCACAAGTCATAAAAAACTTCAGAGGCTTGTTGAATTTTCTGCCGTGGTGGGCAAGAAAAGGTCTGAACGAAAGGTTATTGTATCCTATCCAGATAAGTACAGGAATTATAGCGTATCTGTAATAGGGAACAAAATCACTTAACTGAGTTCCAATTACGGCAACTGTATAAAAAGCTGAAACAGGTCTGGGCGTTCCAAGCCAGAATCTTGGAAAACTGATGTCGTAAACCTGATTTCTTGCGTGTCTTATGCAGCCGAACACAATGGGAATAAGACCCATTGCAAATGCGAGCAGTATCCCCGTTTCTCTGTAAAATGCATAGACAATAAATCCGGGGCAGACAGAATAAGTTACATGGTCAGCTATCACATCAAGTTCTTTCCCGAACTGATTGCTCATCTTTGTAAGTCTTGCTACAGTTCCGTCAAGATGGTCAAATACAAAAGCGGCGATAATAAGGTAACAGGCAGCAATGATGTTCCCTTCCATCGCCATCAATGCTGAAGCAAACCCGATTGCAATGTTCATTATAGTTACAATGTCTTTGAGATGGATAAGTCCCATTCTTCCCTCCGGAATAGTAGTAAGTTACTGGATCGTGTTTTTTCCCGGAGATAAAATATCCGGAATATCCTGCGAGTCAACTGCGTCCATGAACATTTTTTCAAAATCAGCGATGATCCTTGTTGTGTCAATTTTGTTTCTGAAAAAAGATTCATCTTTAAAAAGCTCAGTGTTTACAAGAATTTCTTCGCCTATTTCAAGACAGAGCAAAATTCCTGCCGTTGCCGACATTTCAACAATTTTATCAGATGTTCCTTCAAGGTGAACTTTTGCAATTGCTTCACCTTTTCCATTGTTTTGAAGGATCACTTTTTTTACTTTTATTCCGGTAGCATCAAGCAGTTTTATTACAATTTCAGAGTGAACCGGTTTTTTATGAATAAATGCACCAAGAAGGGAAGCTTTGTCATAATTTCCTATGGGTACAGGAAACACCTTTCCATTTGAGCTTCTCAGAACAATAACAGGATTGAACAGAGAATCCTCAACAGCTATTCCGCTGATCTTCATTTTTACCGTTTTCATATTTTTTCCCCTCTCAATGTATTTTCAAGTATTTCCGTGATGCTAACAGTAACTATGTTTCCTTCATCTTTTACCGATGAACCGTTAATGTGTGTTATAAGGTTGTGTTCAGTTCTCCCCATGTAAGTTTCTCCTTTAGGGCTTTTGTTTTCAACCAGTACTTTTACTTTCCTGCCGAGATATCTTTTTCTTACCTCTTTGATTTTTCTTTTCTGAAGATCAAGAAGAGCGTTGAGTCTTGAAAATTTTTCATCGGAACTGACATCATCTTCCAGATCGTAAGCTTTTGTA
>SLGQ01000250.1 GCA_007136595.1 Candidatus Sumerlaeota bacterium
CCGCTTCTCATAACAAGAATACCGCTTTTTTCAACAAGCTCGATAAAATGGCTCAAAGAAGCTTCCCAAGTTGGAATTTTCTTTCTTTTTTCTATATCAAAACCAAGCGTTTCTCTTATTTTCAAAGCAGTTTGAACAACACTGTCAGTTGTCTGAATAGATCTGGGAAAACCAAGCGGTTTCATACCGTTCATTTTAAGATAATCACGGTACCATTCCTGTCTTTGCTGGCAAAGATAAATAGTATCAAGTAAATGCGGACTGGGATTGCTGACATATTCATTTCCGATTGTGCGGAAATCAGGAAGAGGAAGTTTTTCAACCGGCGGCTTTTCAAGGAAAAAAAATCCAACTGGCGCATAAGTAAACTTCGCAAAATTCTCAAGTTGCTTCAAAGTTGGGTTTTCATCGCCTTTAATCCACTTAGAAAGTTTTGGAAACTTTTTCAGCAAAGATTCAAAAGATTTTCCCGACCTTTTACATGCCCATATAAAAAGTTCCGGTTTTATTTCAGGATGCATTGTCAAATTACCGTTAGTTCATAATAACTACAGCTATAACAATAATGTTTTCAGTAGAAAAATCAAATTTAACGAGCATAGATATAAAGACAAAAAAGAATTAAACCTTGCCGTCATGCACAATTGCTGGGCAAATCAGTGCATGTTTTTGTCATGTGCACTCAATCAGTGCATGTTCTGGTTTTTAAGCAGGTCATATAGGGCTATGTTAATATAGATGATTTCTTTGCCGACTTTCTCGGACTTCAAAACTCCAATAGATTCAAGCTCTTTAAGATATTTCGATGCAATATTTCTTGACGCTATACCGCTTTCGACGAGATGTGATATTTTGCAATAAACATTGGAAAAAAGAATTTCAATCAATTCTTTTGAATAAATTCTGCTTTTCTCTTGTTTAATTTTTCTTGAAGTTTCCTCAATAATTTCAACAATATTGCTGCTAACAGAAAGTGTTTTTTCAGCAGTTTTTTCGACGGCTTTAAGTATATATAATATCCATTCTTCCCAAGCTTCATCTGTCGTTACGCTTCTTAACAACCTGTAATAATCTGATTTATTTTGGATAATATAGCTACTTAAATACAAAAACGGGGCACTGAGCAAATTTGTAAGAACAAGATACAGCACATTCATAATTCTACCTGTCCTACCATTTCCATCATAAAAAGGATGAATCGCCTCAAATTGATAATGTATCATTGCCAGCTTAACAAGAGGATCTAATCTTTCGTCATCAGTGTTTATAAATTCTTCCAGATTTTTTAAACAATTACGAATAAAGTTTTCATTGTCAGGCGGGGTGTACATGATTTCGCCTGTTTTATCGTTCATGAGCGTTGTTCCCGGGAGTTTTCTTATTCCAGCATCATTTCCCTCAATTTCCTGTTGAATCTCAACAATAATATTTGTTGAGAGAAATCCTCTGGCTTTAATAAGCTCCATTCCTTTAAACAAAGCTTTTTTATAATTAAGAACTTCCTTTACCGCTGTTTTATCGTTTCCTTTTGTAGCAATTGCTTTATAAAGTTCATCGTGTGTGGTAATAATATTTTCAATTTCGGAGCTGTCTTTAGCTTCTTGAAGTGTTATTGAATGTAATATAATGTTCTTATTAGGCAAAAGCTCTGAATAGCCTTTAAGTTCAGCAAGTATTTTGTGTGTTTTTATAAGCTGTCTAAATATAGGGTTTGTTGTTATAAATTTTTCAGGAGGCAAGAAACTTAAGTTGTTGTTTGGAACTTTAGGATTTAATAACTTTTTTTTCATCACATTTTCCTCTTCTTTTAAAACAGTACAGATTCAAAAGATTTTCCCGACCTTTTACATGCCCATATAAAAAGTTCCTGTTTTATTTCAGGATGCATTCTTCAAATTACCGTCAGTTCATAATAACTACAGCTATAACAATAATGTTTTCAGTAGAAAAATCAAATTTAATAAGCTGACTTAATTTCTGAAATAATCCACAGGATTTTATTTTCAAAGCCCATTTTTTAAGTTGACAACCCCCCTTTTTTCTGTAATATTGGCATGTGTGTCGCCATTTTTACAGCAAAAATGGCGGTAGCGTCGCCAAAATGAGGAGAAAAAGATGTATATTCAGAGAAAAATAACTCTTCCGGGTCAATCATTTTTTCTTTTCGGTCCAAGAGGAACCGGAAAAACAATGATGCTTAAAAAAAGATATCATGATGCATTTTACATAGATCTTTTAGATCCTGAAAGATACAGAGAGCTTCTTGCTCATCCTGAACATTTGTTTGAACTTGTAAAGTCTGTTGAAGACAACAGCGTTGTAGTAATTGATGAAATACAGAAAGTTCCTCAGCTTCTTGAGCCTGTTCATGCAATAATTGAACAACACCGGGGAATTCAGTTCATTCTTACAGGAAGCAGTGCAAGAAAACTTCGCAGATCAAGTGCAAATCTGCTTGGAGGAAGAGCCCTTAACATTCAAATGATCCCATTTGTTTTTTCTGAGATAAAAGATCACTGGAGTTTTGAGAAAATGCTTGAATTTGGAACTATTCCTGTTGTTGTAATGTCAGAATCTCCATCAAAAGTGCTGTCGGCATACATTGATCTTTATTTAAGAGAGGAGATATTTAACGAAGGGCTGACAAGAAATATCGAAAACTTTGCAAGGTTCCTTGAAGCTATAAGTTTTTCACACTCATCTTTACTTAACATCAGCAATATTTCAAGAGAATGCAGTGTCCCAAGAAAAACAGTTGAAGGATATGTGCAAATATTAAAAGATCTCTTGATCGCTGAAACAATAGAAGTTTTTACAAAAAGAGCACAAAGACAGCTTGTTTCTCACGAGAAATTTTATTTTTTTGATACCGGACTTTTCCGGCATCTCCGTCCAAAAGGACTTTTTGACAAGCCTTCTGAAATTGATGGAGCAGCACTTGAAGGTTTGGTTTTACAGCATTTAAAAGCATCCATTCTGTTAAGTGACAAAAAAGATAACATTTATTTCTGGCGGACAAGAAGCGGAAATGAAGTTGATTTTGTAGTTTACGGTGAATCGGGTATTAAAGCTTATGAGGTAAAAAACAAAAATAAAATATCCCCACCGGATCTTACCGGACTTAAAAACTTTAAAAATGACTATCCTGAAGCGGAACTTTTTCTTGTTTATCGGGGGACAGACACATTTATCCGCAAAGATATCAAAGTTGTTCCCTGTGATAAATTTCTTGCAGGTATTTGAACCTCAATGGATAAAATAATTCCTTCAGTTTTTTTATTTCATACAGATCTTGATTCTGTTGCAATTGTGTGGTTTTTGAAAGATGGTGCCGTAAAGATCAGGGAGATAATCATATCAAATCCGCAGTTTTCAGCAGAGCAACGGGTTGCATCAAAACATCCTTTTTCAAATTTTTCAGGGTGTAAAAAGGTAATTCAACTTTCTGAAAAGATTAAAAGATATTGTCAAGGCAAAAATGAGAAATTCACTCTTGAGATGCTTGATTTTGAGGGGATTCCAAAGTTCAGGAAAGATGTGTATCTCACCCTTTTTAAAACTAAGCGGGGAGAAACTTTAAGCTATGGTGAACTTGCGATGATATCGGGTTATCCGCTTGCGGCAAGAGCTGTCGGGACTGCCATGAAAAACAATCCTTTTCCATTTGTCATACCTTGTCACAGAGTTATAAAATCGGATGGTACTCTAGGCGGTTTTTTCGGAGCGGAAGAGATGAAAAGAAAATTGATAGAGATGGAAAACTCCTGAAAGGGATTATTTGATTTTATTTGAAAAAACTATCCTTTGTTGCAACCGCACCCTTTTTTTTGCTGTTGTATGAGTTTTCTGTGGGGACATTGATGATCCCGGTCTGAATGTTTTCCGCACTTTGAGCTGCATTTGCATGCACTTTCTTTGCAGTCGCATTTGCAGTTGCATTCGCCGCTTTCGGCACATCCGCAAGTGCATGGACAATCAGCACAATCACATTCGCCACTTTCGGCACAACCGCAGTCACAGGGACAACCTTTTGAAACCTCATGCTCATGAGCTGAAAGGTTTCCTGAAAAAATAAGTACAAAAGAAACAGCCATCATCATATATATAAGTTTTCTCATAAGTAACTCCTTAAAAAAATTAAAAAAACAAAAATCTTTAAATTAAAAACCGGTCAAGCGGGAACAGCTCAACAAAGAAGGATAGTTTTTGATATCCACCTGCTCTGATCAGGCGGTCTGGGGTTACTTTCAGTAAATATTTTAGATAAATACCTGTCAAAGAAAAGAGGCTCTTCTATTATTGAAGCATAAAGCGGCTTAATATCTGATTCGCTGAACCGGGGTGAATCAAGCTCGAATCTCCCCGATAAAATAAAATCTGCACCGTTAAGAACTTTGAGATTTCTGCATCTTGATCCGCAACAGGGAGGACGGTCAAAAGTTTTTACACCTGTTGCACAACAACATGAAATGTGAATCCCACCCTTGTGTCTGACACACAGTTCGGGACCATCAAACATCATTGTTGAAACAGCGATCAGCAATGTAACAATGAATTGCTTCATAAAACCTCTAAAAAAACGACCGTATAAATAATACCATCTACTAATTCAGATGTCAATACCTTAATTCTCCTGTTTTTGCAACTGCTCTTTTTTTAAGGAACTTTCATTGGGAAGCACCATTACGGCAATTCCTACAACAATGGAGATCAAAGCTATTATCTGTGATGAAGAAAGGAGGTTGTTAAAAAACATTCCCCTTTCATCAGCCCTTGTAAATTCTATTATAAACCTGAAAATACCATACATTACCATCCACAGTCCAAATATGGTTCCATCTTTTTTATACCGCTTTCTGACAAATATCCACAGAAAAAGAAATATGAGAAGATTTGCATAAAAAGATATCATCTGTGACGGAAAAACAGGATAAGGATCTGTCCTCAGATCAAGAAGAATGTCTCTTGCAAACTGATTTTTTGCACTTAACCCGAATCTGATAAATCTTGTTGCCATCGAAGAGGATGATATTTCACCGAAACAGCAACCGTTAAGATAACATCCAAGTCTTCCTATCCCTACTCCCAAAGCAAGTCCGTAAGTATAAAGATCAAGATATTTCAAAAGAGGGGCTTTATGGTATCTGAAAAACCACACAACCGTAGGAAGACCGAAAATAACAGTTCCGTAAAAAGCCAGTCCTCCTCTCCAGAGAGCTATCATTGCAAGAGGTTTCTGTAAATATATTTCAAGGAATCCGTCAAAAACGATGTGCATTGCTCTCGCACCGATATATCCCATTACTGTTACCCAGAATATGCCGTTGATCGAAAGCCCCATATCGAGACCCTTTCTTTTTGTTTCCCATAAAGCAAAGAAAATTCCAAGAGCAAGCCCTATCATCCCCATGAAGTAGTAACTTGATACACTGAAACTGCCTATACTGAAAATGGTAGGTTTCACTTTTTATCCCCTTTTGTATCCTGCTTTTGTTGAAGAAAGAGCGTTTCTATCGCCAGAAGAACAATTGATACGACAATTGCCGCATCTGCAATGTTAAATGTGGGCCAGTGATAGTGCCCTGCAGCATGCCAATCAATAAAATCAACTACATAACCTCTGTAAAAACGGTCATACAGATTTCCTGCGGCACCACCTATTACAAATGCAAAAACCAGTCTGAGGATCACATTTTCAGCATAAGTAAAAAGGAGATAAACAATTACAAGTGTTACCAGTGTACTGAATCCGAGAAAAATAAGTTTGCGATAAAATTCCGGAAGATTACCTCCAAGTCCCCATAGAGCGCCCCTGTTTTCAGCATAAACGAAACTCCACCACGATTCAAAAACTATTATTCTGTCACCACCTTTAAGGCGGTTGATAGCCCAAACCTTCGTTATCTGATCAAGTATGAATACCGGAAGAGCTATCGTCAAAAGATAGTATCCGTTTCTCAGCCTGAAATTATTAAAATTCATTTAACAGCCTCATAACAGGTTTCACAAATTCCTTTTATTTCTTCAGTATAATCTTTGAGTTCTCTCTTTTTCCAACATCTTGGACACTTTTCTCCTTCTGCAGTACCTACCGATACCAGGACATTCATATCTTCAATTTGTACCATACCTTCATTTCTATCTGCTTTTTTAATTCCCGAAACAATGAAAAATGATTCAAGGTTGTCAAATTCTTCGTCCAGAACAGGCTCATTTTCCCAGTAAAGAGAAACAGATGCATCAAGCGAGTGTCCTATTGTCTTTTCTGCACGGAGAGTTTCAAGTTCTTTCTGGACAGCTTCTCTCACATCTATCAATCTTTCCCATTTTTTCAAAAACTCACTTTCTTCATCCGTAAGTTCTGCAAGCGGTATTTCTTCAAGAAAAACACTCTCTTTTTTATCTCCTGAAAGATATCCGTACGCTTCTTCAGCAGTAAAACTGAGCACCGGGGCAAGGGTAAAAATGGTTTCCCTTAATATTTTGTCAACAACGAACTGGCTTTTTCTCCTTCTTGGATCATCAGCTTTCATTGTGTAGCGGTCTTTTATAACATCAAGGTATATCGAACTCA
>SLGQ01000117.1 GCA_007136595.1 Candidatus Sumerlaeota bacterium
AAGATTTGTCAACGCAAACAGCTTCTCCGTCTTTGACTTCAACACATTCATAACCGTCTTTCTGGCAATCCTGTCCCCAGTGAAAATGAGGCTCCATTCCTTCAACTATGTGACAATACTGAATTTTATTATCAGTGCATCTTTCCCACCCATCTTTTCCATCTTCACATTCCCATGCTCTTTCTTCTTCATCTTTAATGCAGTTGGTGCTGTCGTCGGGATCAAGTTTATATCCATTATCGCAATGGCATTTATTTCCATGCAGATGTCCATGTCCACCGCATTCATCCGGGTCGTGATCGTGGCTGTGTCCGCAGGAAACAAAGAAAACTGCCATCAAAAACATTGTTGTTGTAACAAAAATCTTTATCATCAAAATCTCCTTTAAATTTAATACTTTAAAGCTCAAATAATTTGTAAGTTGTAAAAGTTCAGGAAGCAGTCAGTACCGGAGGAGAGTTTTTGGGAGCGAAAGTAAGAACTTCCGATGAAAAAGTTTTTTGGTTATTAAAAAAATGAAAAATAAAGGTGTGTTGAATTGAAACAATTAGGGTGTCAATTGATTTTCTTAACCCGGAGTCGTTTTTAAACCAGTCAAAGACAAGACAGAGACTGTGTTCTTCGTAAAGTTCTTCACTTTCCGCGTAACTGTTTTGGTCACTCTCTTCAGCGGTTTCTTCCTCGTGGTGATGCTCATGGTGGTGATGACCGCAACCTTCGTTAGTATGGAGGTGTTTTATCTCTCCGTCAAAATAGTCAATGTAGTGAGGAGTATGGGCAAAGTGGAGTTGTGCTCCTATAAAATTCAGAAAGAAAATTGCAATAAATATTTTAATAAAGTGTCTTGTCACTTTCAAAAGACCTCCTGTTCCTGAAAGGAATAATAATATTATACTAAAAAAAAGCAAGTACTTTCATCTACGGAGCCAGTATTGTTAGAAAGATGCTATGTCGTTGATGATGTTTCTGACCCGAAAACAGTCAAGTGCACTTTGCGCTTTTGCTCTAATTCAGTCAAGTGCACTTTGCTGTGAACAAAGTCCTTTTGAAAAACTTATTTTTTGATATAACTTTGCAGTTCATAATAGTTTGACAATAGGTCTTAATGCTGTATGATTTCAATGTGGTTAGCGTTTTATGTAGGAAAATAAGAGGTTTTAAGGTTGTCATGTATAGGTGCTTTACTCTTCTGATTTTAGTTTTTTTCCTTTTAAGTTGCAGCGGAAAAAAAAGCGATCAGGATGAAGGGAAAGATTTTGATGATCATGGGAAAAACGATGAGTTTTTAGATGATGTAGAGGATGCTGTCTCTGAAAAATCAGATTATCTTGGGATAAACATACACTGGGATCACAAAGATTTTTTGAAAATCGAATCCATTTTGTCAGACCTTGATAAAATCGGAGTTAAAATGGTAAGGATTGATTGGGAATGGAGAGTTGTTGAAAAAGAAAAAGGTGTTTATGACTGGACGGTATATGACAAACTGATGAGGATGGCGTATTCTTATCAAATTGATATATATCCGATGGTTCACTATCCTCCACAATGGGCAGTTTATGGAAACCTCCAAAAGGAAAAAGGGCATTTTGGGGAGCCTCCTAAAGAAGAAAACTATAAAGATTATGCTGTTTTTATAAAAAAGTCGATAGAGCGATTCGGCACAAATGGAAATGCTCCGGACAAATTCAGACCGATTAAATACTGGGAAATTTGGAATGAACCGAATTACGATCATTTCTGGTCACCTGAAAATGATTTTAGACAGTATTACAAGATGTTAAAAACGGTAAGCGAACATGTAAAGCCTGTTTACCCTGATGTTAAGCTGGTTCATGGCGGACTTGCTACTGCTGACTGGGTATGGTTGTGGCAGGGTTATGATACATACCCTGATTATGGTGATCATTATGACATTTTAAGTGTTCACCCATATTTTATTGATGTCGAAAAAGGTCCCAGAAAACCTTCAGATATTGACAAGGATGATGAGGCTTGGAAATCCATGGGGTTTATAGGCAGTATTGAGGATCCGGGATACTTTGGAAAAGTATATAATTTGAGGAACCTTCTTCACTTAATGGGAGACAACAATCCGGACAGACCGATATGGATCACGGAAACAGGATTCTTTACTGGTGTCAATCCGCCCGCTGCTACACAGGGAAAACAGGCAGAACTTCTAAAAGAAACAATAGATTATGCAGTTCTTAATTTCAATGATGCTCCTTATCGGCAAAACCTTTATGCTGTCAATGTAACAAAGATTTTCTGGTTTAACTACCAGGATTACGGAGATGAATTACTTCCCGGAACATGGGGACTTATCGACATTGAAGGAAACCGCAAACTTTCTTATCAAACATTTAAAGAGTTGATGCAAAATCATTGATTTTGCAGTAACTCCGATAGCTCCCAACGGAACAGGAACTGGAGTCATAGTCAGCGATTATGCAGAAGTGATCGTCCGTTACAGGATTGAGTGAAGAAAGATGCTCTGAAACTTATTTTTTCTTTCAACCTATGGATGGCTGAGATATCTTATGGCTTTAAAATATTTTACATTTTCTTAATTTTTAATACAATTTAAGAATATGGGTTTTCAAGAGGGCTTTGGGATGAAGTTTTTCTACTTGCTGTTATTAGTTGTCATTATTTCGTGTAATTCAAAATCTGATTTGCCGGATAAAGCGGAAAGTGATGATAATAGCGATGGTTCTTACGAAGAGGTTGATTATAACGAAGAGTATCCGGAGGATCATGTTTCGCAGGGGTTGGGCTATATTTGTCCGGATGAAAAACTTGTTCCTGAAAAAAGTGAAAAACATTTGGATGACATTTATATATTTCAAAATACTGTTTCTGCAGGGGACACTCATACATGCAGTACGATCGAAGGGGTTCTTTACTGTTGGGGATGGAACTATTACGGTGAACTGGGTATTGGCAAAAGTGGCAGAAATGAAATAGGATATTCTCCCGAAAGAATTGGAAAGAGAGAAGATTGGAGTTTTGTTGAAATTGGAGAAAGGCATTCATGTGCTATTGCTTCAGGAGAACTGTATTGCTGGGGTCTAAACAGTTATGGTCAATTAGGCAATGGAATTTCAGGCGAAAACAAATTTGAAAATGAACCTCAGAAAATTGGATCGAAAAACAACTGGGAATATGTTTCTGCCGGGACTTATCATACCTGTGGGATTGAGTCCGGAGCGTTATATTGCTGGGGTTGGAATGAATATGGGCAGTTAGGTACCGGAAACAACGATAGTATTTTTGTTCCCCAAAAAATTGGTGAAAGAAGTGACTGGAAAACTGTTTCGGCAGGATTCCATCATACTTGTGGAATTGCAGGAGAGAAAGTTTTCTGTTGGGGGAAAAACACTTTTGGGGAGCTTGGAGATGAAAGTAATGAAGATAAAAATTATCCGGTAGAGGTTGCTCTCTCAAAAAATTGGAGTGTTGTTTCGGCAGGCTTTTCATATACATGTGGGATTTCAGGAGGAGAACTTTTCTGTTGGGGTAGGAATAATTACGGACAGTTAGGCACAGGAGAAAAAACGACTCCGGAAATTGATCATAACAGAAACAGCCCTGTTAAAGTGATGCATGGCGAAAATGGGTGGAAACATATTTCAGTGGGAATTAGCTACTCCTGTGGCATTAACAATGGAAAAATATATTGCTGGGGTTCTTCAAATAACGGAGGACTTGGTTTAGGCTCAAGTGGTTACCAGTCATATAATACATATGAGCCGACAGAAGTTTATTCAGATAAATACTGGGGAAAAATATCCACTTACTCACATTCTTGTGCTATTACAAAAGGAAATTTATACTGTTGGGGAAATAACAGTTATTTTCAGGTTGGAGAGAGTAGTGGAAAAAATCAGTATTCCCCTGTGAGGGTAGTCGGTAGGGTTGACTGGTCTCATATATCAACAGGTGGTGCGTCAACTTGTGGTATTGCCGGAGGCAAACTTTACTGTTGGGGATACAATTACTACGGGCAACTCGGAAACGGAAAAAGCGGGTTTGATACTATTTATGATACCCCTCAAATGGTAGATAATGGTGATGAGTGGAAGGCGGTTACAACCGGCGGAAAACATTCCTGTGGAATAAGAATGGCAAGCACATCAGACAGAATATATGATCCGTTTATTTTTTGTTGGGGCAGAAACAATAATTGTCAAGTTAACGACAGCTATTGTTCAGATGAATATACCTGGCTTTTTGAATATCCTTCTTGGACACAATGGGATATACATGGGGGTTGGACAGGAATATCTGCCGGATATAATCACACTTGTGCCATTCTTAAAGGTGAACTATATTGCTGGGGTTCAAACACTTCTCGTCAGATCGGGACAGGAAGACCTATTAATGTTGAAAGAGCTACAAGAATAGGTTTCAGGGATGACTGGGAATATGTTTCCGGAGGATTTAGTCATACCTGCGGTATAGCGGGGGGCGAACTTTTCTGTTGGGGAAGCAATCTTAACGGAGAAACAGGGACAGGTTCATCCCATTATCAAATTTACACACCTGCTAAAGTTGGTGAAAGAACTGACTGGCAGGTCGTTTCCACAGGGCTCCGTTTTTCATGCGGTATAGCAGGGGGAGATCTTTTTTGTTGGGGTTCAAATGCTTTTGGGAAGTTGGGGAATAATGAAAATTGTGGAAATTTTGAAGATTGGGAATGTGAGCGGGAAAACAAGCCGGTAAAAGTTCTATCTGAAATCAATAATTGGGAGAAGGTATCAACAGGTGATAATCATGCCTGTGCGATAGCCGAAGGAGAATTGTATTGCTGGGGCAAAAGAGCAGAGAATGACTATGAAATAACATATACCTCTTTTCCTGTAAAAATCGAAGGAATTGAAGGTTGGACTGAAATTTCATGTGGACTTGAGCATACTTGTGGAATTGCCAAAGGAGAAACATATTGCTGGGGAAACAACGAAAAAGGGCAACTCGGAATAGGCTCTACCGATAATGTCTATTCGCCCCAACTTGTAGAATACCCCTTATTTTAAAAGTCAGCTGCGCTCAATCCAATTTGTCTCAATAAAGAAACCCGAAAAGGTATAGCGGAATTTTTTTGCCGTAGCCTGTTTCGATACCGTCCATTGCAATTACGCTTTTGTTCTAATTCAGTCAAGTGCACTTATCCTGTTTTTTGTGGCAAGATCACTTTCCTTTTACTCTCAGTTTTGAAAAAGGTGATTTAAAAAGGGTGTTTTCATGGTGAGGAAAAATTCCCTGTCTGGAAGTTTTAACATCTTCTATAGTGTAAAAAGCATCGGGGTTATGTTTTGAAAGTGCTTCATATACAATTTTCAGATCAGATCTTTTAAGAACCGAGAAAAGTATTTTAACTTTTTTACTGTTTCCTTCGCCGTCAGCAACAGTATAACCGATATTGTTCTTTTCAAGTGAATCAATAAAGTCATCAGGTTTTTTCTTGAATATTATTCGGAGCATAACAAGACCTAGAGAAAGTTTTTCATCGATCATCATACCGATGTAATTTCCTGCCGCAAAGCCTGCTCCATAAGCAAAGATGTTAAGAGAATTGTCAAGGTATTTCATAACTTGCGTTATTGCCAAAAGCCATATTATAACTTCAAAAAAGCCTAGAACCGGAGCTATCTTTTTGTACCCTTTAGAAAGGAATATAACTCTCAATGTACCGATGGACACATCAAGTATCCTGGCAAAAAATATCATTAACGGAATAATTACCAGCGAATATAAAGTTGCAGATTCAAACATTGAAACCTCCTTTAAAATCAAGAGAACAGTCATCTAAAGGAACATTAATCACTCAAAATGCTTTGTCAATGCTTTGGTGCATGTTTTAGATATCCCTGCTCAAGCATCTATTGTGACGGTGTTGTGAGGAAAAATTTCTTTTAAAAACATTTCTCACTTGATATAATACCCCAGCTTTAAAATCTGAAGTGTGGAGAATCAGATGTTAAGAAAAAGGTTGATTTTGTTAGTGTTTGTTTTTATTTCGTTTTTTGCTCTTGTTTCCTGCGATGCCTTTTCGCAGAAACAGGGAACTTTTTCAGTGAAGTTTTCATGGGAAAAGGATGGTGAAGGAAAAGAGATAAAGCCAGATATTGCAAGCGGAGATTTTTTTGTAACAGTCAGAATCTATGAGTGGGCGGAAGGGATTGCTTTCCCCGGTGATATTGCTGCTCATGGTCGCCAGATAGTTCAAAGTGATCCTACTCAGATGAAAGTGACAGGTACAAGCATAAACTTCGGAGATCTTAATTACGGTGACAGAAGATTTGTCGTTGCAGAAATAAGGAGAGGAGCTGACCTCACAAGCGGTATTTTATATACCGGTATGTCACAACTTTTTGATTTCAAGGTTGGGAAACACACGGAAGTAAATGTTGAAATGAGTCTTGCGCCCACTCCCGGAGTTGATAAAGAAGGTACGAGGATAGATGCAGAACTGAGGATAGTAAATGATGATGGAAGTTTGAAAGGTTATCTCAACAAAGATGATCTGAGTGTAAAGCTTCGACTTATCAATGCAGTGAGTTTCAC
>SLGQ01000202.1 GCA_007136595.1 Candidatus Sumerlaeota bacterium
ACCATTGAAAATTTGACAAAACAAAAATTTCTATTATCATATTTCTAATGTGTTGGAAAAGAGGGTTCCACAGTGAGTAAAAAAATCAGGATAAAGTTGAAAGATTCTTCTTTGATGGGGATAAGCTCTTCTAAAGAAGCCTTTATTTCGTCTAAGATCACAGATATGTGGCAGGATGCGGAAAAAGTGTATGAAAATGTGAGAACCGCAGTTAAAAGGGACGAATTCTATTCAATTTTAGATCTATTCAATTCAAGAGGTGCAATTGACAAGGTGGTTGAGTCGGTTGTCAACATTGATAGAAGTCAGTTTTCGCTCAGCGGGCACGAAGATGTCAGAGATTATGGCAATATCAGGTTCGATGAAAGAGAGCTTTGTGATGTTCCCGAGCTGCCTCTGAATTTAAAAAAGGAGATACTTTTTCTTTTTTATTACGGGAAAAGCCTTGATCTTTATAAAATTGTAAACATTTCAAACGGACTGGAATCTTCTGATAAAGATGTGGAGTTTGCATGTGCAAAATACAGGAAAATGTTTGCTGTCAGAAACTTTGAAGGGATAGAACTTGGGAGTTACGGTAAAAAACTTGAAAAAGTGAGAGAGATATTAAGGCGGGCGTATCAACTTGAAGATCCCGGTATCAGAAAAGATTATGACTTATATCTCAAGGCAAACACTGAAAAAGCTTCAGGTTCCAGAAAACCGTTGAAGCAAGATAGAGAATCTTCCTTGGAAGATACAGCTTTTGAACATTTTTTAAGTGCAATGAAGTATCTTGCTGAAAATGATATTGAAAAAGCATACAGAGATATCCAGGTTTCACTTCATGTTGACCCTTCTAATGAAGAGTACCTTAAGCTTAAAGAAGAGGTAGATAATGCCGTAAAAGAGATGAAAGTCAATGTTCTTATGGATGCCATAGAAAATGATGATTCTTTGATCATGGATGAAACAAAACTGGAAAAAGCGATAAACCGGGTTCTTCAGCTTACAGATTCATCTCCTCTCATGATGATAAAAATAGCGGAATCGGCTCTCGAAAAAGAGATGCCTGAAATGGTCATAGAGTATGCTTCAAAAGCTGCAAAGATTGATAAAGATCTGGAAGAAAAAGCTCAGTCTTTAATAAAAAAAGCCGGGCAAATGAAGTCTGAATTCAGCATAAGCCCTGAAAAAGAAAAGGTGTTTCACATAAAATAACTGTCTCTTTAATGGTGTCTGGAGTTTAATTTAACAGTTTTCCCTCTTAAAAATGTTGACAAAGAGTCATTTTTAGCCATCATTACTCCTGCTTTGTTCTTTAACAAGTTAAAGTTTATTGCGGAGGAGTGGCCGAGTGGTCGAAGGCGGCGGTCTTGAAAACCGTTGACGTGCAAGCGTCCGTGGGTTCGAATCCTACCTCCTCCGCCATTGCTATTATTACTGCGGAGAGGTGACCGAGAGGCTGAAGGTGCTCGCCTGCTAAGCGAGTGTAGTGCTAAACCCGCTACCGAGGGTTCGAATCCCTCCTTCTCCGCCATTTTTTTTATGTGCCCATAGCTCAATTGGATAGAGTGTCTGGCTACGGACCAGAAGGTTGGGGGTTCGACTCCTCCTGGGCACGCCACGACTTAGTGTATGGACAGGGACGAAAAGTATATGAAGCTTGCTCTCGAGCAAGCGAAGTCAGCCTACGATATCAATGAAGTTCCAGTCGGAGCTGTAGTGGTCTTTGATAATAGAATCATTGGAAAAGGCTTTAACAAAAGAGAATCAGAAAACTCACCTTTATCTCATGCTGAAATAGAAGCGATCCTTGAGGCGGCAAAAGAACTTAAAAGCTGGCGTCTTGAAAATTGCGAGCTTTTTGTAACACTTGAACCGTGTATAATGTGCAGCGGAGCAATAATTCAGTCAAGGATCGAAAGGGTGGTTTTTGGAGCCAGAGACCCTAAAGCAGGTGCCGTTAAATCACTTTATGAACTTCTCGAAGACAGCAGGCTGAATCACAGAGTTATCGTTGAAGAAGGTGTTATGGCTGAAAGTTGTTCTGAAATATTGACAACTTTTTTCAGAGAGATACGCTCCGGACAAAAACCAAAATGCCGAGACGGGGCGAAACCGCTTAATTAATTTTTTGCGGAGAGATGTCCGAGTGGTCGAAGGAGCTTGACTCGAAATCAAGTGGACTCTTTACGGGGTTCCTAGGGTTCGAATCCCTATCTCTCCGCCATTGTTTCAGGTCTTTTTCATTTGTTGTTGCGGAGAGGTGTCCGAGAGGCCGAAGGAGCACGATTGGAAATCGTGTGTAGTTAACGCTACCGAGGGTTCGAATCCCTCCTTCTCCGCCATTTTTTATTGTAGCCGGGAGCTGTACAACGATCCCCGTAAACCCCGTCAGGTCCGAAAGGAAGCAGCGGTAGCGGAACGATCGTGTGTTGCAGTTATCCCGGCTTTCACTTTTTTATAAGTGTAATAATTTCTATTTTGACTTTATTTTAATGTTTGATAATATTTATTGTGAGGATCGTTTTTTACTTTACTAGTCTGTTTTGGAGGTTTTTATGAAAAAGGGTTTTATTCTCATTTTAATGTTTGTTTTTACTGTTTTCTTTTCCTTCTCATGTGGTTCTGATGATACGACTGACGATGGGTCGGATAAAGGTGGACAGGAAGATCAGGATGATGATGGTGACGATGGTGACGGTCCGGTTTGCGGAAACAGGATCGTTGAAGAAGGGGAAGTGTGTGATGGTGGTGCTTTGGCATGCGGGGAAATTGATGAAAAATATACTTCAGGAATAGCTCTGTGTCTGGAAGATTGTTCAGGTTGGGATGAATCTGATTGCAAAGGCGGTGAGAGTGGAAATGGTGAAGTTCCCGTAGCCGAGGTTTTGTGCTGGGATACTTACCTCTGCATAGAGGGTTGTCATAATAAAGAGGATCCTGCTCAATGCAGAGCTGATTGTCTTGCTATGGCAAGCAATGATGCAAAAAATCTCTATAATACAATGATGGGTTGTGTCGATTCAAACTGTTCAGGAGCTTCCGACAAAGGTGCGTGTGCACAGGAAAATTGTGCTGATGAAATAAATGCATGTCTTAACCATTTTGAGCCTGCGGCTCCCGGAACATGCATGGCAATATTTGAATGTCAGCAGAAATGTCCGCAGAATGACCAGGGTTGTTATGAGAGTTGTGTAAATCAGGGAAATCCTCAGGGACAACAACTATACAATGATTTTGTTAACTGTGCTCAAGCATGTGGTAATGATCAGGCTTGTATTAACGAGCAATGTGCAGAACAGCAGACTGCCTGTATGAATGATAAATAAGTTTTACTTTCCTTTCTTTTTTGCAGGAGCTTTTTTAGCCGGCTTTGTCGCTTTTTCTTCTTTTTTCTCTTCCGGGATTCTCCAGAGATAGATCATATATGGGGCACCTTCATATTTTACGGTTACTTCTTTTTCCGGTTCCCAGCTACCCATATCAAAGGCATGGGAAACAATTCTGGCACCCGGTCTAAGTTGTTTCTTTAAAATAGGTTTAAGTTTGAGGTTTACGCTCGGAAGAAGATAAAGAGTTACAACAGTTGCCTCTGAAACATCAGTTTCAAGAGCATTCCCGAGCCTGACAGTAACAAGTTTTTCAACTTTATTCTTTTTGATATTTTCTTTGGAGTCCTCGATCCTATCGGGATCAAGGTCAATTCCGACTCCCCTTACGCCGTATTTTTTTGCTGCAGTTACAACAATTCTTCCATCTCCGCATCCAAGATCATAAACAACATCTCCTTTTTTTACTTCTGCAAGCTTAAGCATTGCCTCAACCACAGGTTGCGGTGTCGGAACATAAGGAACATCAAGTTCAACATCAGATATTGATCTGTAAGCTCTGGTAGGACGAACCTCAACAACAGCTTCGTCATCTGAAAAAAGAGGTGCACTGAAAAGCACAATAAATACTGCAAAAACAACTTTTACTGAAAAAAAACTTAACTTCATCACCGGATCCTCCATAAAATAATTCTTTTGCTCTTAGAACTCAAAACAGTAGAGCAGGATAAAACACCTTAATGTAAAAAAATAAAAAATCAAAATTTATAATCGTTACGGGGCAACTTTTTTTAACTTCATGTCAATGACAAGTGCAATTACACCGGTAACCATGACAATAATACTCACAATACCACCTTTGCCGGTATATAAAATAGAGCTTCTGAGCATATATAAACAAAAAACAATGAACAACAGAGGCGTCAGCGGATAAAGAGGAGTTTTAAAGGGTCTGGGAGCATCTTTGTCTTTTACCCTCAGCACAAAAAGGGAGATCCCGGCAAGAAGAAAGAAAAACCAGAATGCGGGAGATGTATAGTCAACCATGGACTCAAGACCGCTTTTATAAAAAGCTCCAAATATTATAAGCAGAAAAGATATGGCACCTTGAAACAGAAGGGCTGTAGAAGGGGTACCTTTTACATTGTCCCATTTGTTAAGAAACTTAAAAATATTAAAATCTCTCCCAAAAGCAAAGTTGCTTCTTGCTCCGGTAATTATTGTTACATTGGTAGTGCTTAAAGCTGCAATTATTATCAGAATGCTGATAAACGGAGTGAAGTTTTGACCGGCAGTTTGTCCAACTACTTGCTGATAGGAATCAAAACTTCTCATTCCTTCAAGTCCCAATGCTCTATAAAGAGCAAAGTTTACAAGAAGATACGCAATGGTTATTATGGAAATTCCCAGTAAAAGGGACTTAACGATATTCTTTTCAGGATTTTTTACTTCCGAGGAGATGTAGGCAGCTTCGTTCCATCCGCCGAAAGTAAGAAGGACAAAAACCATAGCCATTCCAAATTTTCCGGTAAATCCGCTGTCAGAAAAAGATCCGGCTGAAGTTGCGGCAGCAGGTTCTGCAACAAAAAAGCCGAGAACAAAAACGATAAACAGACCTATTATTATTCCGACTGTCAATATTTTTTGAGTAGTGTTACTGTTCCTTACACCTGCAATGTTAAGTCCTGTTAAAAGTGCCACAATAATAAGAGCGTAAATTGAATCTGAAAAACTGCCGAGTGAAACAATGCGGGAGAGCTCATCTCCCACGATAAAAGACATCATTACTATTGATCCGGGTTGAATTATCATCATTCTTGTCCATGCAAAAATGAAAGAAAGTTTCGAGCCGTAAGCTTTTGATAAAAAATGGTAATCTCCGCCGGCATCGGGGTATGTCGTTGCAAGCTCTGCATAACAAAGTGCCCCGATAAATGAAACCACACCTCCGAATATCCAGGCAGCCGCCATCCAACCGCCGGATGGAACATTCATTGCAACCAAAGTGGGCAATTTAAATATCCCAGCTCCGATAACAATACCTATGACAATGGCAATACTGTCAAATACCGAAAAAGTTTTCTGTAATTTTTTTTCTCCGTCAATCATCGAAACCTCTTGCAAAAAGCTGTTAAACAGGGTGATGTTACACAAACCTAAAGGATAAATCAACTTATTAGAATATTGACACGGTTTCAATAGCGTGATAAAACTTCAAGTTATTTTTTTTGCTCATATCCGGGGATTGTCTATGTCTGAAAACAGTGTTCAAAAAAATCTGCTTTATGCAGGAATCGATGTCGGCTCAACTACTGTAAAAGCGGTGGTTCTTGATGATGATAACTCTATTATCTGGAAGAAATATAGTCGTCACGGCACAAAACAGCCTGAGCTTGTCAGGGAACTCCTTCTTGAAATAAGGGAATCTTTTCCTGAAAATGATTTAAGCCTTTTCATTACGGGAAGTGGTTCAAGATCAATAGCAAAGGCGATCAACGCAAGATATATTCAGGAGGTTAACGCACTTTGTTTTGCTGTTGAAACGCTTCATCCTGATGTTTCTTCTGTTATAGAGCTTGGTGGTCAGGATGCCAAGGTTATTATCTGGAAAGGGGAAAAAGATGACAGAACCACTCTCACTTTCATGAATGATAAATGTGCAGGCGGAACCGGTGCCACGATTGATAAGATACTTGATAAAATTGGTCTGTATCATGTTGATGCGGCAAAAGTGCGTTCAAAAGGGATGACGATACATCATATTGCCGCTAAATGCGGAGTTTTTGCTGAAACGGATGTTGTAGGGCTTTTAAAAGCGGGTGTTGACAAAGAATCAATATTCGTTTCTCTTTGTACTGCTGTTGTGAAGCAGAATCTTGAGGTTCTTGTAAGGGGAAATGTTCTTAAAGACAAAGTTCTTCTTCTTGGGGGTCCCCACACTTATCTTCCTGCTTTGACCGACATTTGGAGGGAGCAGTTGCCTGAAACATGGGCGACACACAGATGGGAGCCGGTTTGCAAAGATATTGAGCAGGCTATTTTTGTCCCTGAAGATTCACAGTTTTTTGCCGCAATAGGAGCAGTCCTTTTCGGGAGAAGGAGCGATGAGCTTTCTGCCGTTGAAGGAGATGACCATATTTTTAAAGGTGTTACAGAGCTTGAAAACTACATTTCAAAAGGACGGCTTGCAAAAC
>SLGQ01000065.1 GCA_007136595.1 Candidatus Sumerlaeota bacterium
TCTTAAACCGGAGTTAATCTGCCATACAACTAGTCACTTGAGTACAGTATATTTCTTAAAAATAACATATTATTAGCTTTGAGCCTGACGATATTCTTGTATTTTCATTTTTTTTATTGTAGGCTCTTTTGTTAAAGATGAGCCAATGACTCGTTCATTCAGCTTAACAATTGCGGCTTGTAATATTTTAATAACCTAATGTTTTTGGGAGAGCGATGGATATTGTCCGTTTTTTACGATTGATCTTCAGAGGTATCACAGCCTTTATCTGGACACTGTTCTGTTATTTCATATTAGTCCGTCTGCCCCAGCTTTTAATAAAAAACAAAAGATACATGAAATCGATAAGCATCTGGGGGAAAGGACTTGCATTTATCATGGGAATAAAAATCCATAAAGTGAATGAACGGTCTGAAACCATGGGAGATATGATCATCTCCAATCATCTCGGATTTCTTGATGTTCCCATAATGCTTTCAATATTTCCGGCAGTTTTTGCAATTAAAGAAGAGATGAAAAATGTCTTTTTTTTCGGACAGGCTCTGGTTAATCAGGGGCATGTGTTTGTAAAAAGAGATGACAAACTCTCTAAAAGACAGGCACTCCTTGATTTAATGAAAGTTCTTAAAGATGATGACAGGATAATTGTTTTTCCGGAAGGGAAAGCTTCCCCCGGAGCAGAAAGACTTCCTTTTAATCCGGGATCTTTTCTTGCCGTAAAGAGGCTTGAAAAAACTGTGGAGCCTTGTTTGATAGATTATCTGCCTGACAGATCTCTGCTTGCGTGGGATGTCGAAAAGAAAATGCTTCCCCAACTTGCAGATCTTTTTGGAAGAAGAAGGATAGATGTGAGCATTGAGTTTTTTCCACCACAGAAAATTGAAGGCAGACCCGCCGATTTTGCTGAGAAGTGGCAAAAAATAATGCAGGATAAACTTGAACAGAATGACAGGGAAAGAGATGCCGGTAAAAATTGACAACGAAGAATATGATGTCACCGTCTTTGATCTTGACGGCACGATATACCCTTTGAGCGGGCTGAATAAAACCATTTTCTTTTTAATGAATTTTTCCAATCTTTCCCTTTTTAATGCACACACAAAAGCTTTTTCTCAACTCAGAGGGAAAGACTACGGCAGCTCTGAAAGTTTTTATGATGCACTTTTTTCCAAAATTTCCAACAACACCGGAAAAGAAAAAGAAGTTGTCAGAGAATGGTATTTAAATACTTTCTACAAAAAATTTGAGTCATTTCTTAAAAAACATTGCCGTGTCAGAGAAAATTTTACAGAACTGTTACTTTTTTTGAGATCATCAGGGGTAAAAACTGCAATATTGTCCGATTACGGTAAAATTGAAGAGCGGCTGGAAGCTCTCGGGGTCGACAAGAACCTGTTCGATGTAATTTTTTCCGGAGAAAAATACGGTGCATTGAAACCTGAACCCCGTACTTTAAGTCTAATAATTGACTTTTTCGGAACTATATCTGAAAGAGTAATTATGATTGGAGACAGGAAAGATACTGACGGAATGTGTGCGGAAATTTGCAAAACAGGGTTTTATCATATAGACGGACCGGTTTCGTGGGACGATCTCTGCTATGAATTAATGGGTGAAAAAATTTTTAAAAATACAAAGGCATCTGGAGTTTAGATCATGAAGAGATATGACATTGCAATTATCGGAATGGGAGGAGTTTTTCCGGGAGCCAGAAATGTTGAACAATATTGGAAAAATGTTCAGGAAGGTTCAACTTTTATTACCGATATGCCGGAAAAATACTGGAGATGGGAAAGTTATTTCAGTGAAGACAAGAGCCTTGATGACAAGAGCTATACAGCAAAAGGATCGTTCATAGATAACTTTGAATTTCCTTTTTCTAAATACAAGTTTCCCCCTAATACATGGAAAGGTGTTGACCCTTCACAGCTTATTGCCCTTGAATCAGCAAGAGAAGCTCTTGAAGATGCAGGCATCGAACCTCACAGTGAAGCACTTGATGAAGCTGTAACCATACTTGGAGTAAGCGGAGTTGACGATTATGCTCATGCCAGTGCCTATCTAAGAAGAAACCACTATTTTGAAAGGCTTGAAAAACAACTGAAAGAAAACGGTATTTCAGAAAAAATAATAAAAGAGCTACATGCTGAATTTGAACAGGAAGTTTTAAAAAGACATCCTGTAAAAATGTCACTCTTGGCAATCGGTGCAATACCGTCCGCACTTTCAAACAGAGTGGCTCAAGTGTTTGGGATAAAAGGTTACAACATGACTGTTGATGCCGCCTGTGCATCTTCTTTCGGAGCACTTGAAACTGCATGTCATGCTCTTATGGCGGGAGATGCAAGGGTCGCAATAACAGGAGGAATAGATCTCGGTGTTAATCCTGCTATTTACATTGGTTTCAGCAGAGTGGAAGGTTTGAGTTTTTCAGGAATAGCCAACCCGTTTGACCATAAAGCGGATGGTCTTGTGATCGGAGAAGGTGGTGGAATTGTAATTCTAAAAAGACTTGAAGATGCTCTTGACGATGGAGACGATATAAAAGGAATAATCCGTGGAATGGGAAGTTCAAGCGATGGTGCGGGACAAGCCATTTACAGTCCTTCAGTAAAGGGAAGAGCAAGGGCTTTTGACATGGCATTGAAAAGAGCGGAACTTTCACCTGACGAAATTCAGTTCATTGAAGCTCATGCGACTTCAACTGTTGTAGGTGATGCTAACGAATATGATGCTATTGCAGCAGCGTATGCCAAAGGTAGAAAGAAAAGCAATCACCTTTATCTGGGAAGTGTAAAATATCAGATAGGACATCTTAAAGCGGCAGCAGGAGTTGCCGGACTTATTAAAACGATAAAAGGAATGCAGAACGGAATTATGCCGCACATGCCTCTTTTTGAAAAACTGACCCCTAATGTAACTGAAAAAGTTGATTCTTTTGTAGTTCCGACAGAAACATCGGAATGGAAACTAAATAAAAACGAAAAAAGAATAGCCGCTGTAACTTCAAGCGGATTTGGCGGATGCAATTACCATGTCATCATTGAACAGGGAGAAAAATATGTCCCTGTTAACAAAAGACCGAAAATAAAAAGGGATATCGCCGTCGTAGGTGTTACATGCAGAGTGGCTGAAGCTGACGATGTCAACACTTTCTGGAATAATATAACAAGCGGAAAAAATGTTTTCAGCAAAGCTGATCCTGTTGATCTGAACTGGGTACATCATATTGACAAGGGACCTGAAAATGAAAGGATATACACCAAAGTTATTTCAAAACTCAAACCTTACAGCATTGATTACCTTAAGTATAAAATACTTCCGAAATCAGTTTCACAAATTTCTCCTACGCAGTTTCTCGGGATTGATCTTGCCGGAAGACTTCTTGAAAACAAAGGGTTTACCGTAACTGAGCCTAAAAACATCGGAGTAAGTATCGGAGCTATTCATGATGATTCTTTTCCTTACATTTTTGATCCGATGGTAAGTGATGATTTTGCAAATGCTGTCCGGGACACCGGGATTTCAAAAAAGCTTGACAATAAAACACTTGAAAAAGTTTTAGCTGATACAAAAGAACAGGTAACTAAAGAAACTCCCCCTATCACAGAGCATACTCTTCCTGGATGGATGGGAAACATTGTTGCCGGAAGAATGGCTAACAAACTTAATCTTCAGGGACCGAACATGGTTGTTGACTCAGCTTGTTCTTCAGGTTTAAGTGCACTTATTCCCGCTGTTTATCAGCTTGCTTTCGGCGATATTGATATGATGATAAGCGGGGGGCTTAACAGACAGCTCAGCGATGTTTTCACATCGGGTGTAAGCGCCATAGGTGCGATAGCAAAAGAAGACGCAAAGCCTTTTGATGAAGAAGGTGCCGGATATGTTATAGGAGACGGTGGAGTTTTATATCTTCTTAAACGACTTGAAGATGCAAAAAAAGATGGCGATGATATCCTTGCTGTCATCCACTCTGTTAATGGAACTTCAGAAGCTGAATCAAAATCAATGCTTGCACCTTCTGAAAGTGCCGTAAGAAGAGCGATAAGAAAAACTCTTCAAAATACTGACATTGATAAATCGAGGATCGGTGTTGTTGACACACACGGATCTGCCAACAAAGCAAGTGATGTTATAGAGGGAATAAGTGTTGCTGCCGAAGTAGGTAACAACATTGACGGTGAACCGGTAAGCATTACCGCAATAAAGAGCCACATAGGACATCTTTACGGAGGTTCCGGAGCTTCTTCAATGCTGAGTGTCATACAGACTCTCCGCACTGGAAAAGTCCCCGGTATAAGGAACCTTAAAAATATCAGACCCGAGCTGAATGAAGTTCTTGATAAAGCTCTTCCGGTCAAGTTGACCAAACCTCTTCATAAAGGTTACGATGCCGGCGCAGTTCTCTCTCTCGGGCTTGGCGGAACAAATTATTTTGCTGTTGTTACACTTGGCGACAAAGAAGAAAAATCTGAAAGTAAAAAAATGTCAAATAAACAGGAACCTGAAATGAACACCACATCAGAAAACCGGACTGAAAAAGGAGCTGAAATATTTACAGGGAGCTCCCCTGATCTCAATTCTTTGAAAAAAACCATTTCCAACTGTATTGAAGGGGGGGCCGTAAGTTCTTCTGACTTTGTAAACGGTCACTCTGTAAGGTTTGCGCTTACATACTCGAATGAAAGCGAACTTTCGACAAAGCTTAAATCGGTATCAAAATTTCTTGATGGCGGACATGACCTTTTGCCACTTGAAAATCAGGGAATATTTGTCCTAAGTAAAATAAAAGAAGATGAAAAACTCGCTTTCTGCTTCCCCGGACAGGGAACACACTACATTACAATGGGCAAATTCCTTTATGATTCAAATCCAACTTTCAAAAAAGTGGTTGATGAAGTTCATGAACTTTCAATGAAAGAAATGGATTTTGACCTTTTGGCACACATATACGGTGATCCTGAAAGTGAAGAGATACAGAAAAATATGGGAACCCTTACAGGTGCTCAGGTTTCTCTTTTCGCAATTGAAGTTGCTCTTGCAAAAGTTCTTGAAGAAAAAGGTATCATTCCCGATGTTCTTGTCGGACACAGTTTCGGAGAAATATCGGCTCTTACTTTTGCCGGAGTCTGGGATATTCAGACAGGATTCAAAGTTGTGAAAGCCAGAATAGAGGCAGCTCAGTTTGCTAAAGAATCTAACAATGTTCCCCTTGGCATGATGAGTATTGTATGCAGTGATGAACAAAGGGACAGAATTATTAATTTTGGCGGGAACAAACTTATCCTTACAAACATTAATGCTCCGGGGCGCTTTGTTCTTGCCGGAGAACTTGATCATGTTAAAGAAACTGTCAGTCTGGCAGAATCTTTCGGTCTGGAAGCGAGATTGCTTCCGATCGGCAGTGCATTCCATTCAAAATATATGGAACCGGCAAAAGATAAGTTCCACACAGCACTTTCAAAACTTCCGTGCGGAAACCCCGGCTATAAAATAATGTCAACCGTTACAGGCGAATACATTCCGGAAAAACTTACTTCTAAAAAAATTGCGGATCATCTCGCCCTCCAGCTTACAACTCAATTAAATCTTCCAAGAGAGATCGGAAGGCTTCATAATGAGGGAATAAATCACTATCTTGAAGTTGGTCCCGGATGGTCAATGACAAAAATGATCTCTGAAATCCTTAAAGGCGGAAACTTTAAAGCACTCCCCACCATGCATCCTAAAATTGGAGATGCTGAAGTTTTTTCAAGGGCTATCGCATTTCTTACTGTTGCCGGACACTTTGGATCGTTATCCAAAAAAAGGAGAATTTCAGATTTTATAGCACCGGAAATGCTTGACTTTATAAAATCAAAAAAACCTGAAACTTTTGAAGCACTTGTTGCTCTACATAACGAATTTGTTAAAGAATATGAATTTGATAGACCCGCTGTTTCAGAAAGTTCCGCCAGTCCGGAAAATGAGGTAAGTCAAGCCAGTCAGGCAGGTCCCAACGAAACCAGGATCAAAGAAGAGCTTGCCAAAATGACAGGCTATCCGCTTGATATGCTTGAAAGCGACCTTGATCTTGAAGCTGATCTCGGTATTGATTCGATTCAGAGAGCTGAACTCTGGGTAAATTTAAGCAAAGAATTCGGAATCCCTGATGATGCAAGACCTAAAGCTCCGGTAAAAACAATTACAGGACTCGCTAAAGCTTTCAGTGAAGCGGGTGGTAAAGTTGAGGCTTCGCCGGTGGGAGTTGAGGCTGCGCCGGTTGAGAAAGTTGAGGAGGTTGTTGCGGGTGGTTTCAACTGGGAAGAGCGGATCAAAGAAGAGCTTGCCAAAATGACAGGTTATCCGCTTGATATGCTTGAAAGCGATCTCGATCTTGAAGCTGATCTCGGTATTGACTCAATTCAGAGAGCTGAACTCTGGGTAAATTTAAGCAAAGAATTCGGAATCCCTGATGATGCAAGACCTAAAGCTCCGGTAAAAACAATTACAGGACTCGCTAA
>SLGQ01000126.1 GCA_007136595.1 Candidatus Sumerlaeota bacterium
CCATGTTCCGTCACCACGGAAATATCGTATCTGTCGGGAACTTTCTCTCCTCTTGCCCTTTTTGCCGCATTTTCCATTATTTTTTCTTTCTGGGCAGGTACAACATATTTAAAAATGTCAACTCCTATTATGCCACCGGCATCAATACCGAATATTTCTCCAACAGCTTTGTTGGCATAGATCCACTTCATATCTTTATGGATCATTATTGCAGTCGGAGCATTATCAAGAACAGCTTTATAAACCTTTTCCGTTTCAACCAGAGTTTCTTTTTCCTCATAAGATTCTGTAATGTCCCGCCAGATCACAAGAACCACTTCTTTTTGAGTTTCAGGAACCTTTACAAGGAGAACATCGGCATAAAAAGATGTTCCGTCAGGTCTCAAGTGATGCCATTCAAACCTGTTCGACCCTTTTTCAAGACACTTCTTTATCAAATCTTCCGCTTTTATCTTTGAGGAAACACCGTCCATCTGAAATTCAGGAGATATATCCCACGGAGTTTTTCCCCTGAAATCTTCAGGATCAGAGATATTAAGCATATCAAGAGTTTCTTTGTTGAAATCAATGAAAATACCATCTTCAAGTATGGAAACAGGCTCATTTAAGTTATCAAGAAAATTTTTTATCATTTTTATGTCACCACTTTTTAAACTTTGCATATCATCTCCTTCTTTGACAATCATATCGGGAAAAAAAGATTATTCAACTATTTTATTACACGATAATTTTATCTTGTGATTACAGATATTTCGCTAAAACTCAGCGTTTTTGGGAGTTCTCGGGAATGGAATGACATCGCGGATGTTCTGCATTCCGGTTATATACATTATTGCTCTTTCAAAACCGAGTCCGAAACCTGCATGAGGGTTCGTTCCGTATCTTCTCAGATCAAGATACCACCAGTAATCATCTTTGTTCAGCCCCATCTCTTCAATCCTTGAAACGAGCTTGTCGTATCTTTCTTCTCTCTGGCTTCCACCTATTATCTCACCGACTCCCGGAACAAGGAGATCAGTTGCCGCAACAGTCTTGTTGTCATCGTTAAGACGCATGTAAAAAGCCTTGATCTCTTTGGGATAATTATAAACAAAAACAGGTTTTTTAAGAAGTTCTTCTGTCAGATATCTTTCGTGTTCAGTCTGGAGATCAGCCCCCCATTTTACCGGATACTCGAACTCTTTCCCCGATTTTTCAAGGAGTTCAATTGCTTCAGTATAGGTAACTCTTGCAAAATCGGAATTAAGAACGAAATTAAGTCTTTCAAGAAGCCCCTTATCTATGAAATCATTAAAAAACTGCATCTCCTCAGGTGCATTTTCAAGCACATATCCTATGATGTATTTCATCATATCTTCGGCAAGTTCCATATCATCAAAAATGTCGGCAAAAGCAATTTCCGGCTCTATCATCCAGAATTCACTCGCATGTCTTTGGGTATTTGAATTCTCTGCACGGAAAGTTGGTCCGAAAGTATAAACATTTCTGTATGCGGCACAGAAATTTTCAACTGCAAGCTGTCCTGAAACTGTCAAGTTTGTCTCTTTTCCGAAAAAATCCTTTGAAAAATCTATTTTGCCGTCATCTTTTCTGGGGATCTTATCAAAATCGCGCGTTGAAACTTTGAACATTTCCCCTGCACCTTCACAGTCACTTCCTGTAATGATAGGTGTATGGACATAAACAAAACCTCTTTCATTGAAAAACTTGTGAATGGCAAAAGCAACAAGACTTCTCACCCTGAAAACGGCACTGAAAGCATTAGTTCTCGGTCTTAAATGGGCGATGGTTCTCAAATACTCGAAAGTATGCCTTTTTTTCTGCAACGGAAAATCTTCATCAGCCTCCCCCACTACAGTGACAGAAACAGCTTTTATCTCAAAAGGCTGCTTTGCACCTTCACTTTCTGTGACAGTTCCCGAAACTTTTATTGCAGACCCGGTACCAAGATCGGAGATCTGCTTGAAATTATCAAGTGAAGATTCAAAAACGATCTGAATGTTCTTAAAAAAAGAACCGTCATTAAGCTCAATAAATCCAAAGGCATTACTTGCTCTTATAGTTCTGACCCATCCTGAAAGCTCCACGACCTGTCCCATGAACTTTCCTGTTTCTCTGTAAATCTCTTTTACACTTGTTTTTACCATTTCGATCTCCAATAAACATTGACGGGACATTCTATATATCAGACTGACTCAGTCAAGTAAAACAGTTAATTATGCTGTTTAAAAAGATTTTTCACTTTATCGATATAATCTTTAAGTGTCGGGCGTTCTTTGTGATCTTCTTCATAAGGTTTTAACTGTTGAATCACTTTTTTGTGGTCTTCCGAAATATTTTTCGGAACTTCAAGCCTCAAAACAACGAACAGGGAACCTTTGACAGGACTTGAAACTGAGGGAAAACCCTTTTCTTTCAACCTCATTCTCGTTCCCGGCTGAGTACCCGGAGGTATTTTCATCTCAACCTTTCCGGTCATGGTGGGAACTTCAATTTTATCACCCAAAACCGCCTGAGAATAACTTATCGGAACTTCGATATAGATATCATCTCCATCCCTTTCAAAAAGAGGATGGCTTTTTACCGATATTTCAACATAAAGATCACCTCTGGGACCACCATTCTGACCACTGTTCCCTTCATGGGCAACTCTCATTTTCATCCCGGAAGCAATACCGCCCGGAATATTGACAGAAAGGGTTTTAGTTTCTTTTACAAACCCCGTACCGCTACATTTTTTGCAGGGTTTTTCTATCATTTCCCCTTCACCATGACAAGTTGGACATGTTTGTGCCAACGAGAAAACTCCGTGAGAAACTCTTACCTGCCCTGCACCTCTGCATGTAGCACAGGTTTTCTTCGGACTCCCTTTTTCAGCTCCGGAACCTGAACATTCAGAGCATGTTGCAGATCTGGTGACATTAACATCTTTTTTCACACCATTGAAAGAATCTTCAAAACTGATGGAAACTCTTGTCAGAAGGTCACTTCCCTGCATCGGTGCATCTTTGTATCTTCCACCGCTTCTCCCTCCGAAAAAGTCACTGAAAACATCGCCGAATTTTTCAAAAGCTTCCGCATAACTGTAAAATCCGGAGCCACCTCTGTTTTGAAAAGAATTGCCTTTCAAACCATCTTCTCCGAACTGGTCATAAAGCTGTCTTTTTTCAGGATCGCTCAAAACTTCATAAGCATGGCTCACCTTTTTGAACATATCCTCAGCCTGTTTATCACCTTTATTTCTGTCAGGATGGTATTTGAGAGCCTTTTTTTTGTATGCTCTTTTTATCTCATCGCCAGATGCACTTTTTGAAACACCGAGCAGATCATAGTAGTCAGCCATTTTAGTATCTCCAGAGAAGCTCATTCTCTAAACATTTCTTCTAGTCTTCCTCTTTTGGATCTTCCTCATTTTTTTCCTCAAAATCGGCATCAACTACGCCGTCATCTTTCGGAGAGGACTCTTCATCTTCAGGAACACCGTCATCTGTTCCAGGATTTGCTTGTTCATTGGCATCTTTAGCTGTCTTGTATAAGTTTTCCGCAAGTTTATGAGCTGCCTGATTCATTTCCTCAATTGCTTTAGATATTTCATCTGCATCATCTTTTGAAACGGCATCTTTAAGATTTTGAAGTTTTCCTTCAATTTCAGTTTTAACTTCCGGAGCAATATTATCACCATATTCTTTAAGTGATTTTTCAGTAGTATAAATAAGCTGATCGGCATTATTTCTTATCTCAACCGCTTTTTTCCGTTTTGCATCATCATCTCTGTGTTTTTCAGCTTCATTTACCATTCTATCAACTTCTTCATCGGTCAAACCGCTTCCGGCTTTTATCTCAATGGCACTCTGCTTGTTAGTACCAAGATCCTTTGCTGTTACATTGAGTATTCCGTTGGCATCTATGTCAAAACTCACCTCTATTTTCGGCATACCTCGCGGTGCCGCAGGAATATCTTTAAGATCAAACTCTCCAAGCAGTTTGTTTTCGGATGCTATTTCTCTCTCTCCCTGAAAAACTCTGATACTGACAGAAAGCTGATTATCCTGAGCTGTTGAAAAAATCTCTGTTTTCTTTGTCGGAATAGTTGTGTTTCTCGGTATGAGTCTTGCAAAAACCCCGCCAAGAGTTTCAATTCCAAGAGAAAGCGGTGTAACATCAAGAAGAAGAACATCTTTGACATCACCTTTGATAATTCCACCCTGAATTGCAGCACCTACCGCAACAACTTCATCAGGATTCACACCTTTATGAAGCTCTTTCTGAAAAAACTCTTTTACCAGTTTCTGTATGAGCGGCATCCTTGTCATACCGCCAACCATAATTATCTCATTAATGTCGGAAGCTTTCAGTTTCGCATCTTCAAGAACTTTCTTACACGGTTCAAGTGTTTTTCTTGCAAGATCTTCAACAAGTCCCTCAAGTTTAGCCCTCGACATGTTTATATTAAGATGTTTGGGACCGCTCGCATCAGCAGTAATGAAAGGAAGATTAATGTTTGTTTCCATAGTTGAAGAAAGTTCATGTTTAGCTTTTTCGGAAGCCTCTTTAAGTCTCTGAAGAGCCATTGGATCCTGTGAAAGATCAACACCTGTCTCTTTTTTGAATTCCTTTACCAGATGCTCGATTATTCTCTGGTCAAAGTCTTCTCCGCCCAGAAATGTGTCTCCGTTAGTTGAAAGAACTTCAAAAACACCTTCACCAAGCTCAAGGATCGAAATATCAAAAGTACCGCCGCCAAAATCATAGACTGCTATTTTCATGTCTTTCCCTTTCTTGTCAATACCGTAGGCAAGAGCAGCCGCAGTAGGCTCATTTATGATCCTAAGAACATTAAGTCCCGCAATTTTTCCGGCATCTTTGGTAGCCTGTCTCTGACTGTCGTTAAAATATGCAGGAACAGTAATAACTGCATCGGTAACTTTTTCACCGAGATACTCTTCGGCAGTTTCTTTCATTTTCTGAAGTATCATCGCTGAAATTTCCTGAGGACTGTATTCTTTCCCTTCAATTTTTACCCATGCATCACCATTTGCAGCCTTCACAATTTCAAAAGGTGAAACATTTTTCATTTTAATGACGGCATTTGATTCATACTTCCTTCCGATAAGCCTTTTAAGAGAGTAAAGGGTTCTTTTCGGATTTGTGACAGACTGTCTTTTAGCAAGCTGCCCGACAAGTCTTTCACCCTTATCAGTAAAAGCTACAATACTTGGTGTGGTTCTTGAACCTTCAGGATTTGCAATAACTTTAGGGTCTCCACCCTCCATGATACCTACACAACTGTTAGTTGTTCCAAGGTCAATTCCGATCACTTTTCCCATTTTTTTCCTCCAAATTATTCAGTTTCGTTTAAATTATCCTGTTCTTCCGCTTCATTTTCATCATTTTCATCTTTATCATTTTCATTTTCAGGCTCTTCCTCTGCCGATCCGGGGTTTTTACCTGATGCAACGACAACCATAGCCGCCCTTAAAAGTCTTTCGTAATAAAGGTAGCCCTTTACATATTCGGCAACAACTTCGTTTTCTTCTTTGCCCTCAACATCAATAATGCTCATAGCCTGATGAACATTGGGATCAAAATTCTCGCCAAGTGCCGAAAAACCTTTCAACCCGTGATTTGCCATCACACTTTCCATTTTTTTATGGAGATTTTTTATTCCGGCAATAAAAGGATCGTTTTCTTTTGCATCTTCAGGGATGAATTCCATCGCTTTATCAAAATCATCCTTTACAGTGATAAAATCTCTGAAAAAGTCTTCAACAGCAAACTTTATCCTTGACCTGTACTCATTTTCAAGCCTGGTTTTCTGATTTCTGTTTTCCGCAACCATAGCTTTAAGATCGGTTTCAAGCTGATTTATTTTGCTGTTTTTTTCATCAAGCAGGTCTGTGAGCTTTTCGATCTGTTTAGAAGATGCATCATCACTGCCCTTTTTCTTTTTGCCGAATATATTCAAACCCTTTTTCTTGGCATATTCCTCGCCCTGTTCATCTGCAAAAGATTGAAGGTCTATCTTTCCATCCTGCATTTTCTCATAAGTTTCCAAATCACTTTCGGTTTGAGGATCGGTCTGATCATTTGCCTCTTTTTCGATCTCCTCGTTAACCTTTTTTTCTTTATCGCTCATCTCTCCTCCACAAAAAGAAACCGGAACCAAAGATAAGTAACTGTTTTCACAGGACTCTTAACATCAAGCTGAGTCAACGCCCTTTTATATAAAGACATATCGCGAAAAGTCAACACATAGAATCCATCATTTTTAACTTAACACTTAACATTTTTTAATCGGGCACTTAATCGGGAATTAAATTGAGAGATTAAAATTTTTATTGACTGGCTCCCCTTTTTATGTAAATTAGGTTCGTCTATACGGTGGGGCTGTAGCTCAGCTGGGAGAGTATCTGAATGGCATTCAGGGGGTCGCGCGTTCGATCCGCGTCAGCTCCACCACCTTTCGTTCATCGAACGAAAGGTGACGCGTCGTA
>SLGQ01000301.1 GCA_007136595.1 Candidatus Sumerlaeota bacterium
GAGTAATACCAGTAAACATCTTTTTCCACCCGTTCCTTTTCAGATTTTTTCAGTACAGGACAGCTGAATTTGTGAAGTATATAACCTCTGGTGGGTGAGATGTAAACAGCAACAACATCTCCTTCATCCGGAGAGCAGCATTTTGCAATGGAGTATTCTTTTATTTCCCCGACATTTTTTATGAAGATCGATTTTGACTCAATAACCTTCTCTGGAGTCGGTTTCTTGTTCGGTTTTTTGTTGTTGACAAAAAGGGGTGCAACTTTTTGAGGGAATGCGTTTGCCAGTTTTTCAATCTCACTTTGATTAAAAAGGGATGCTATTACAAAACGGAGCTTGATCTCGCCAAGTGCAAGTTTCTGGAAAAAAACTTTCATCCGGTTGTTTTTAGGCAGAGAGTATCGGTCTGCGATTTTAGCAAATCCGGTACTATCTTTTAAAGAGTCAAAATCAGAGGTTCTTCCTTGAGATTGAAATAGTGGGAGCAATATTTCTTTTCCTTTCTGCCCCAGTATCAACTTGTCCTTCTTTGACAGGAATCTTCTTATATGTTGTTTGGCTTTAGCGGTTTTTACAAAAGAGAGCCAGTCTGCTCTGGGTGTCTGATTTTTAGATGTATCAATAATGACTTCGTCTTTACTTTTAAGGTGGTATGAAATTGGAACTTTTTTCCCGTTTACAATGCCGCCTATACACCTGTCTCCAATATCTCCGTGAATTGCATAAGCAAAATCAAGGACGGTTGATCCTTGTGGCAGGGCGAATATATCACCTTTGGGTGAAAAGATGGCAATCGTATCCAGAGGGAGTGCGTTTTCAATGTTAGCCATAAAATCTATCGGATCTTGAGAATCAGTTACATCTTTTAAAACTTCCTGTAGCCATTTGGCAACTTTATCTTTGCTGGAAATATCGTTTTTATATGCCCAGTGAGAAGCGTTTCCCTCCCTGGCAACACGGTCCATTTCTCTGGTTCTTATCTGAATTTCGATGAAGTATTCTTTGTATCTCACAACAGTGTGTATTGACATATATCCATTTTCTTTCGGACGGGATATATAGTCTTTAAAATATTTGTTTACAACGGTAAATTCTTTAAAAGAGTGAATCGCCGCCATTGCAAGATAACACTCACTTTTATCGTTGCTTTCAAGGATCAGTCTGATACCCAGTATGTCATGAAGACTCGATATTTCCAGCCCTTTTCTTATAGTTTTTTTGTAGATGCTGAAATATGATTTCGCTCTTCCGTAAATATCGTGAATAGAGTCTGATATTTCTGATGAGTTAGTTTCTATTGCCTCTCCTACTTTTACGATCAGATCGGAAATAGTACTTTCAACATTAGGATATTTCTGATTAATGAAGTCATCGATTTCAACCCACTTTTCTCTCATGGAAAAATAGAAAGCCAAAGCTTCCATTTCTTCTTTCATCCAGTAAATACCAAGTCTGTGAGCAAGGGGGGCATAAAACCTCAAAGATTCATTTGCAATGCTTATCTGTTTTTCAGGAGGCATTGCATCAAGGGTCATCAAGTTGTGAAGCCTGTCAACCAGTTTTATAAAAATGACCCTTATATCGTCTGCTGCAAAGGTGATAAGTTTTTGAAATGCTATTGCCTGTTTTTCCTGTTTGGCAAGTTTCATTTCGGTAAGTTTTGTAACTCCGTCAACAAGGTTGGCAACCGAAACACCGAAAAGTTTTTTGATCTCATCAATGGTTGTTGATGTATCTTCCACAGTATCATGAAGAAGACCGGCTATTATACAGTCCTCATCCATTCCCATTTTTGCCAGAAAGAAAGCTACATAGTAAGGGTGAAGTATATACGGTTCTCCATTTTTTCTGAAAACCCCGTCATGAGCGGATGAAGCTACAAAAATAGCTTTCTGTATACTACCCATGATGGTGTCATATTCATTTTTGCTGGCGGGTTTTATTTTTTTTGAGACCTCCCTCAAAATATGATCCGGTCTGAGGTTTTTTTCAGTTTTAAAGTATGGATCACTTTTAAGGATCGATTTTAATTTTGTCATGTCCATGATATTTACATAAAGCTTCTTATTGTTTCTATATTGTTTTCTATTGATCCTTCAACATTTGCTCTAACAATCCCGGAAAGAAGCTCAACTGCCTGTTCAACACAGTTGTTAACCACTATATAGTCATAATATTTGTAATATTTTACTTCTTCTCTGGCATTTTGAAGTCTTTTTTTAACTATGTCTTCGTTATCGGTAGCTCTTTTTCTGAGCCTTGATTCAAGTTCTTCCATTGATGGGGGAAGAACAAAGATCAGAACAGATTCTTCCGGAAATCTTTCTCTGATCTTTAAAGCACCTTGGTAATCAATGTCGCAAATGATGTAACTGCGCGACTCAATTTGTTCTTTTAAGTACTTTAGGGGGGTGCCGTAAAAATTACCGTGCACTTCAGCCCATTCGGCAAACATCCCCGAGTTTTTTCTTTGATTAAATTCTTCTTTTGTGAGAAAGAAATAGTCAGTTCCGTCCACTTCCCCTTTTCTCGGAGCTCTCGTCGTACACGAGATAGATTCTTTGAGATATCTGAAATTTTGCTTTATTGTCTTGACCAATGTAGTTTTTCCCGCTCCGGATGGAGCTGAAAGAACAAAAATTTTTCCATTCAGATTGTCATTTATGCTATCCAATACAGTATCTCCTTTCAATAGAAAAAAACAGTGTCCAGCGATTATATATTATTTTATCACTATTTCAACTTGATTTGAAAATTTATCTGAACAAAACTATTTTTTATACCATTTAGTGGTAATGTCAGCCGTTATGGTTTTTTCAAGAATTTCTCGGTCGTCCTGATTAAGATCAATGAATCTAACCCCTAAGCCGTACATGCTCCCTTCTTTTCTCATATTTTGGACAACAACGATCGCTTCGATCTTTTTCTTTTTTGAAGGAATGTTAAAAGCAATTTCAAGTACAGATCCGGGCTCGTGTTTTGCCGGGGTAATAATATACATACCGTTGGAAGATACATTTTCAGCAGGCAGATAAATATTTTCGTCAATATCTTTACATGTTATCCACATTTTTAGAGGCACTCTGTTATGTTCTCTCTGATTGGAATAGAACAGATATTTCCTACTTACAGATTTTTCATCGAGAAACCATGCTTCTACTATAAGGTTATTGATGGCGTTGGAAAACTTTTCCCGGTCTTTTTTATCTATGTCAAAAAAATAGCAGTGAAGAAAGTAACCGTTATCTTTAGCGGTTATTCTTGAAACAGCTATTTTGCAATGTATCGGCTGTTTTAACCCTGATTCCGGAATGAAAAATTCGACATCCAGTATGTCTCCTTCCTTATATGGTTCGACAGAAGATATTTTTACTCCGCCGTGACTTATATCACCGGTCATGTGGCAAAATCTTTTACCATCTTTAAGTATCCAGATCGTTCCTTTAGCCTCAACTCTCGTAAATTCCCTTTTGTCACTCATTTATTTCTCTTGCAATATATCATTCCGGTGCAATTATAACATAATCTTAAAAAAAAGTCTAATAATTGAACCAAATTTTAACTTTAATATGCTGTTTCTTGTAAATATTTGAAAATTAAGGATAAACTTGCTAAAAATTGTAAAATTGGGTATAATTTATTTGAAGTGGAAGGAGATTGCAATGTTTCCTGATAACTATGCACAAGGTCAATTCCCTGTTAAAGGTTTAAAGATACTTCTGGTTGAGGATGATGAAATATGCAGAAATGTTGTCAAAAAAGTGCTCACCATGCACGGGATGGAGATCGAAGCAGTCTGTTGCGGAGAAGATGCTTTGGAGTATCTGGCAGGGTGCTGTGATATTGATATAATTTTAATGGATATTCAGCTTCCGGGAATTGATGGCATTGAAGCAACAAAAAAAATAAGGGAAATGAAAAATTTGGAGGTGCCAGTCATTGCTCTGACCGCATTGGCTGAGGAATGGAGGAAAGAGAAGTTCTTTCCTGAAGGGTTTGACGATTATCTTTCCAAGCCTGTTGATATAGACCTCCTTTTTGATGCGATCCGGAAACAGATAGAGCATTATTCAGACAGTAACCGTTAAATTATTGCCGGTTAAACATTTCTTTTGCATGTTTTTTTGTAAAAATATTTTACTCATAAGTTTTTGATAGTATATTAAGGAGGATTGTAAAATGTGCCGGGGGTTGAAATGAGATTCTTTTCCAACTATAGATCACTGATCGTTATTCTGTTTTTAATGTTATATTCTTTTCCGCTTTTTTCTGAAACGCTTGTCATAATGGATATTGTTGACAGGACCGGTAAAGTTCACCCTGATGTCATAAGAGGTTCCAAAGAATACATGATACAACTTTTTGGCAGCATGGGAAAGTATAAAGTTGTGCCGGACGCTGTTGTGACAGAAGCGAGAAAAAGGTCGGAGAGATGGCGGGAATGTCAGGAAATGGAGTGTCAGATAGAGATCGGGACAGGCCTTAAGGCTGACATAGTTGTAGTTCCGACCATCGATTATTTTGCAGGTATTTTCACTATGACGATAAACTACATATATGTAGAGTCAAAAAGGAAAACAGAGGCAGGTGCCACAGATTTCAATGGAACTGCCGTCGGGATGAAAAATGCCGTTGAAAAGGTGTTGTCGGAAATACACGGTAAAAAAATTGAAACACCTGAGATTTTGACAGAACATGACAAAAGTCTTCAAAAATACAAGGCAGAGAGTTTTAAGCCTAAAAAAACAAAAGATATTGTCATTGTTCCCGAACCTGCAATTGTTCCGATATTTGAAAAAGTTGTCCCGGGGGCGGTAAATTTTTCCACCGTACCTGAAGGGGCGAAGGTTACTGTCAACATTGCTACTCCAAATGCATCTTCATGTACGACTCCTTGCACAGTTAAGGATTTGAATCCGGGGACCCATTCAGTGAGGTATGAAAAGAAAGGATTTATTACTCAAGATGACTCAATTCAGATAGAGAAAGGCAAAACTGTCAACAGATCCGTTAAACTTTCTAAAGTAGTGGCAAGCAGAGAAGATATAAACAATAGGTTGATAGGTGCTGTTAAAGAAGGAAAAATGAAGCTCGTTAAAGAGTTGCTTGCACAAAAGGCGGATATAAATTACAGGGACTCCAGCGGTATGGGACCTCTCTTGATAGCTGCATTAAGCGGCAATAGGGAAATGGCAGCCTATTTGACCGGGAGAGGAGCCAAATTTACTTCCGTTGAAATTGGAACTCTTATGATGATAGCTGTTGATAAAAATGACAGATGGCTTGCAAATTTGATCGTTGCACAAAAATCAGACTTGAATTTTACTTATGAAAATGGCCGCTCTATCCTCTGGTATGCCGCAGAAAAAAAATCATGGGATGTTTTTGATGTGCTGTTAAGTGGCGGAGTAAACACAAACATTAAAGATTCAAGTGGAAAAACAATTTTAATGTGGGCTATGGAAAACGGGATGTCAGAGGTTGTGACAAGACTTCAGAAAGCAGGTGTAAAAGTGGCTGCATCAGATACCGCAAATATTGTCAGACATGCCGTTATTTCCGAAGATGTTGACAGACTTAATTCAATATTACCACTTAAACCCGATCTTAATAGAAGATATGAAGACGGTTTGACACTGTTATGGTATGCAGCGGTTAAAGACAGGTCAGATATAGGAGCAATATTGCTTAAAGCCGGTGCTAACCCGGGTATTGCAGATAAAAGTGGAAACACTTTGATGAAATACTTGATAGAAATGAGAAGGTTCGAGTTTGCAAGGCTTCTGAAAAGATACGGTGCGGTATTAAGGCCCAATGAGGGGATAGATCTTTTGAAAACCGGTCTTATTATCGGGGATTCACAGCTTGTTCAAGTCCTGGTTGAACTCGGGGTCAATATAAACCTCAAGTTCGAAGACGGTTTAAGTGCTTTATGGATAGCGGTGTTTAATAATAATGCGGATATGCTAAAAGTTCTTGTGTCTGCCGGAGCTAACCTTAACATAAGGGACAATACGGGAAAAACTGTTCTGATGTGGTGTGTAGAGAATGACAGAAGGGAGTTGGCTCAAATACTTATTGACGGGGGAGCTAATGTGAACCTGATGGATAAATATAATAGAACAGCTCTTGTCTTAGCTGTTTTAGCAGACAAGCCGAGAATGGTACATCTTCTTGTAAATAACAAAGCAAAAATAGACCTTATGGACAAAGATGGTAATGCTCCGATCCTTATAGCTGCTTCTCGAGGTAATATTTCAATGGTTGAGCTTTTTCTTGAGAAAGGGGCTTTTATAAATGCACAGGATGCAAATGGCAATACATCTCTAAAAATAGCTCTTCACAAAAACTTTGATGATATAGCTGAAATGTTGATAGAGAGGGGAGCTGACATGAACCTTTCCAACAGGATTGGAGAAACACCTCTGATAATTGTTTCC
>SLGQ01000337.1 GCA_007136595.1 Candidatus Sumerlaeota bacterium
GATGATGATGTGAGTTATAAAAATGAGCAGAAAACGGAGTTTGAAAAAACAGGAAAAGACACCTCTCTAAAGATGAAAAAACTTAAAAACTATAACTTCATTTTCAAGTGCGGGTGTGACAGAGAAATAATAAGCAGGATATTTTCAAATCTTGATGAAGAGAATTTTGATTTTTTGTTTCAAAAAGGTGATGAAATAACTGCCGAATGTCCACGATGCGGATATAAGTACGCCTATAAAAGAGATGAAATAGAAAGAGCGTCAAAATGAACAGGAAAATACTTTTCTATACAAGAAACAGCGGATTGGATCCTGACAAACTTAGCAAAGTGAAGCAAATTTTGGAAGATGCATCCCGCAGATGCCTTGTTGAAATATTTGAATACCCGGATATTCCGGAAAAATTTGACCTTGTAATTGCTGCAGGCGGAGATGGAACTTTTCTTGATGCTTCCCACATAGCTGTGGAGTACGGAGTTCCCATTGCAGGTCTTAATATCGGGCAGCTTGGTTTCCTTGCAGAGATAAACCCTGAAGAGTGGAGCATAATAGATTCAATATTTTACGGCAAGTACGATTTGACAGAAAGAATGATGATAGATGTCACTGCTTGCCGGGGAAAGAACATTGTTTTTGAAGGAAAGGCTTTGAACGAGGTCGTGATCCACCGGGCTTTTGATGTTCCTATGCTTCAGCTTTCACTTAGGTATGGATCGGAAGAGCTGCCTGAATACAAAGCCGATGGGGTTATCATTGCCACTCCAACCGGTTCCACAGCGTACAACCTCTCTTTTAACGGACCGATAATTTATCCTACCGAAGAATCTTTTGTTTTAAACGCAATGGCTCCGCATGCTTTGACTCATCGCCCAATAGTTCTCCCTTCAAACAAAATGCTCTCTATTTCAATAAAAGAATGTAAAAACGGATTCCTGAACTGTGACGGGAAGTCTTTGACAGGAGTTATAACAGGTGATGTGGTAACTATAAAAATGAGTTCTAAAAAACTTAAATATATTGCAAACCCGAACAGATCTTTTTTCGGTATTTTATCAGAAAAACTCCACTTGGGAAAAAGGATGTAAAATGAAAACTCTTGCCATTCTTGGATACTTTAATAATGAGGCGATTAGTTTTGTTAATGATATTAGGTCTTTAATGGGTGTTGAAGATCCAAAGTCCGATATTCCCCACATAACTTTTGCTATTGCCGGAGAAATTTCCATTGAAAAAGCATTTGTTGCGATCAAAAAATTTCTTGAAAACAACAATTTACTTCTACTTGAATTTTCCAGCATAGGTTACTTTCCTGATTCCAATGTTCTGTTTCTGGGGATCACTCCCTCTATAGAACTTTTCCACTTTCATTCAGGTTTGATCAGGTTCATAATAGATTCCGGACATAAGATATCTCCCTATTATATGCCGGGAAAATGGGTTCCACATTGTTCTCTGGTGTCTAAAAATTTTAATGATATTAACTGGTGTTCAAAAGCAGGGTTGATCCAACTGCCGTTCCCTGCAAGGATAGAAAAACTTTCAGTTACTGAACTTGATCACTCAATTGGAGAGATGACTCACAGAGTTGATTTCGGTCAAATGTCAAGTCAGGATGATAACTTCTAAAGAGAGTGTTTTTAAATCTCCATCTTTTTTTAAGTTTATTGACGGTTTCTTCATTAAAGTCGGTGCTTGTTGTTACGGTCACAACTCTGTTAATTCCGCACTCTGCCGCAGCTCTTTCCATCCGGTGATAAAAGCGGCGGGTTGCTCCCGGGTTGTTCCTGAAGTTGTCAAAATAAAGCTCTCCTTTACCGTCTGAAAAAACAACGCATGTTGCAGCTCCGTAAAGAGAAGAAGGTTTGGTCACTTTGATATCATCATTTTTGTAAGGAAAAATGAACAACATAAAAAAGAAAAGGTTAAGTGCTGTAAAAAAGAGGTTGGTTTTTTTTCTGCTGCTGAGTGCAGTGAAAAAAGAAGCTGTAAAAAGAATTTTAATTGCAAAAGGAGGGTTAAGAAGAGGCATCATGAGTTTTGTTGCCATTTCAGAAAAGTATTCAACATGAAAAGCGACAGGAGTAAAAATAAAATCTGCCGCTTTTAAAAAAAAGAGAGCCGTATTCCCGGAAAATATAGCTGAAAACTGGGCAATTGAAATAAAAGGGACAGCCAGTGACACAAGAGGTATCACCATTAAATTCACGAAAGGTGATGCAAGAGGGAACGCTCCGGTGAGATAAGAGCTTACAGGTATCAAAGCATAGTTTATCAGGATCGATACTGTAATTATCCTTACGGTCATGCTGGATGGAAGTTTGCTCCAAACTTGAATTACTGTGGCAACACAGAGAGCACTCATCATAAAACTTATACTTGAAGCACTTTGAGGTATGAATATTGAAACCCCTGCAAGTGAATAAAAATAAAGTGTCAGAGGATCAGGTTTTTTCCCCGATGCATATACGGCATCGTATATCAGAATAAATATCAAAGCCCTGAGAGTTGGAATGGATGTGCCGGTAAGATAAAAGTAATATGCGGAAGCGGTAAGCTTTGCAAAAAGAGCGATCGCTGTTGAATATTTGTAACTGACAGTAAAAAAAAGAAATATGGTCTTAAACAGTATATTCAGGAACATTATCATTATGCCGGTATGAAACGCCGATATTGCAACAAGATGCATTGTTCCTGTGACAATTAAAGAGTCCCTGAAGCTTTCAGAAAATTCTCTTTCTCCGGTACTTAATGCCTTTACAAGTTGCCGGTTTTCAGTTTGTGAAGCGAGTACACTCAATGATCGTCTGCTGTTTTCAATGAAAAAAGGTGTTGATATTTTGTTTGAAAAAACTCCGGGAGATAGAGAATCATCTCTGTTTTTGATTGCATGCCCTGAAAAAAGGAGGAACAGTGAAAACATCAAAGCAATTCTTTTTTTTCTGTCAAAGGATGCTGGAAAGAACAAAGCTGCCGGTAAAAAAGCAAGTGCCAAAACTGCTTTGAAAGGGAGAAAATATCCTGCAAAAAAGAGAGCCGGAACAAATGGCTCAAACTTTGCAATGTTTATTTTTTCCGCTACTATCAAACCTTCCTCCAATTCTCATAATTTAAGCTTCAAAACTCAATAGTCAATTAAAATGTTGATAAAAGTTAAAATAAATTAGAGGGTGTCCGTTGTTTTTTACGAAAATTTGTATATTTCAAAATAGTGTGTAATATATCTTTTACTTTTTATTGTTATCCGGAGGATGGATATGGCTGAAATTCCAATCACAAAAGAGGGTTATCAGGCAGTAGTGGATGAACTTAACAAACTTAAAAAAGTTGAAAGGCCCGATATTATCAAAAAAATAGCTGAAGCAAGAAGTCACGGAGATCTCAAAGAAAATGCCGAGTATCACGCTGCAAGGGAAAGACAGAGTTTCATAGAGGGACGCATAGCTTACCTTGAAGGGATAGTCGCAGAGTCAAAGGTGATCGACCCGTCCTCGTTGAGCGGCAGCAAGGTGCTTTTCGGAGCAACGGTTACAATTCTTGACCTTGAAAGTGATGAAGAGACTACCTACAAGATAGTGAGTGAAGTTGAAAGTGACCCTAAAAACGGCAAAATTTCCGTTACAAGTCCCATAGGGAGAGCTTTGATAGGAAAGAACGAGGGGGATGAATTGAAAGTTCAGACTCCATCGGGTGTCAAAGAGTTTGAAGTAGTCGAAGTTCAATTTATCTGATGATCAAAGATTCTTTTCCGGTAATTTCATTTTTGTCCCAACCGCTTGAATCGGCGGTTCCCTTATCCAAGACTCAGCTTAAGAAGATCGTCAAAGCTACAGGGGAAAAAGTTTTTAACCTTTTAATTGAAAACACTCCTGAAAAATATGAAACAAGATTGCTGGCGGACAGCTATAGCGATCTGATCCCCGGAGAGATGTCAACGGTAAAAGGGTCGGTTTTGAACTGGAAAAGAGGTTTCGGTAAAGTTCCGGCAACAATGAAACTCAAACTTGAAAACGGTACTGTCAATGTTTCTTTTTTCGGAAAAGTGGGGGATATCTATGCAGCTTCATTTCCTGAAGGAAGCGAAGTGCTTGTTTCCGGTGAAGTTAATGCCAGGTCGGTAATTCCAAGTTTTGTCAACCCTGATATTTTTAAATATGATGAAGAATGGAAAGAACTTTTAAGCGGATATGTTCCTGTTTATAAAAAGATCCCCGGAGTTTCACACCTTTTTGTGCTGAGAACGGTAAGTGCCGTTTTAAGACAGTTAAAAAAGTTCAGGGGTGAATGGATGGGGGAGGATATAATCAAATCTTACAACCTTCCTTCTCTCCTTGAATCGATACTTAACATCCATTTTCCATCGGCAGAGAGTTCAATTGATTTGCTTAATGATCTTAAAACAGCATGGCATAAAAGGATCGCTTTTGACAAACTTTTCTTTTTTCAGCTTGCAACTCAAAAAGAGAAAATTGAGAGGGCGGATGATAAGCTCAGGAAAGTTGCCGTTCTTTCAAAATATGCTGTTGAGTCTGAAAAAAATCTTCCTTTTTCACTTACTTCAGCTCAAAAAAGGGTGTTAAGCGAGATCAGGAAGGATTTAGCTTCAAAAGAACCGATGAACCGATTACTGCAGGGAGATGTGGGAAGCGGGAAAACTGCCGTTATGCTTCTTGCCGGTCTTGATGTAATTGAGTCAGGCTATAAAACGGTCATTATGGCTCCTACTGAAATACTGGCGAGACAACATCTTGAAACAATAACAAAACTTTCTCCACCGGACATAAAGAGTGAACTTTTTGTAGGTGGAGTGACGGGAAAAAAGAAAAAACTTGAAAGAAAGCTCAAAGCTGAATCGGCAGATTTTATAATTGGAACACATGCACTTTTTGAAAACCTTGAAGAGATGGGAAATATCGGACTTGTTATTATTGACGAGCAGCACAGATTCGGTGTTTCGCAGAGAATGAAGCTTCTTGACAAAGCATTTAAGCCCGATGTTCTCATAGTGAGTGCCACACCCATCCCGAGATCGCTTGCTCTCACAATTTACGGGGATACAGATATCAGTATCATTGACGAAATGCCTCCGGGGAGAATTCCGGTTGTAACTAAATTTGTAAATAGCGGAAACCGGCAGAAAGTTGCCGATCATGTTGTTGAAATCGTTTTAAATAAAAATTCAAAGGGTTACTGGGTTTGTCCTCTGGTCGAAGAGAGTGAAAAGATCGATCTTGGTCATGTTGAAGGGGTATATGAAGAATTTAGAAAAATACTTGGAGATAAAGTTCTTCTGCTGCACGGAAAAATGAAAGGTGAAGAAAAGGATGATATCATAAAAAGTGTGAAAAGCGGCAAAGCCAATATGGTTGTTTCAACTGTTGTGGTTGAAGTGGGTGTTGATATAACTGATGCAACTTTCATGGTGATAGAGAATGCTGAAAGATTCGGGCTTGCTCAGCTCCATCAATTAAGGGGCAGGGTTGGAAGAGGAGATAAAAAGTCTTTCTGTGCTTTAATTGCAGGAGATGACATATCACAGAAAGCTGAAAGAAGGTTAAAGTTCATATCTTCAACGGAAAACGGTTTTAAAATAGCGGAGTATGACCTTAAAAACAGAGGTCCGGGAGCTTTCACAGGTCTTGAACAGTCAGGTTTCAAAAACGACCCTTATTTTATCCTTGCTGCAAGATACGGAGACCTTGTTGAGAAAACGGGTGAGTCAGTAAAAATGCTTCTGAAAGATGCCGGCAGAAAAGATGAACTTGATGTTGCTCAGACAGTTTTCAATAAATTTTTCAGAACAGGATACGACCGTTTTAAAACTTCCTGAAAAAAACAAAAATTTTTTTTAATTTTTTTCTCAGAAAGAAAAATTTTGTCATCTCAGGGAATCATCAGCTTTAAAAAGGTTTTCTCATTGTTGTATAAAAAACAGGTTTTCAAAAAATGATACATATTGGAGAAAAAACGACTCAAGGATATAAAAATATTGCATTTTTTTTGTTTTTTAGCTTGACAACCGGCAATTGCTGCGTATATTAAGTTATACAAGGTGGCAATGAGCGCCCTGTTCATCGAAATTTGATAGTTCGACTCCTTACTGAAACAGAGGCTGTTTTTGAAACTGATATTCTCAGAATCCCATTCCTTTTGCACTCCGTTCTGCTGTAAATATTGCTGCTGAATACATTCCATAACTATTGGAATGCCACCTTGTATCTTTTTTCATTCTTCTTCGATCATTCTAGATTTTTCTACTTACATTATCTATGTAAAAACGAATGGGGCGCCAATTCTTTATTTTTTTAATCTAATAAAGTTTGTGTTTCTAACAAATATGAAAAATTAAATGTTTGGCACATTATTACTTGAAATCTGTCGGGGGCATTGTATTATTTGAAGGTTTTTGTTGTTTAAAGATTGAGGGAGACAGTGATGGTCA
>SLGQ01000167.1 GCA_007136595.1 Candidatus Sumerlaeota bacterium
ACATTATCATCTTCAGTTCTTAAAAACAGCGGAGATAGACTCGTGATCAGCTTTTGTAAACCACCCAAACAAATATGGTCAGTTGCTCCTGTTAATACTCAAGGCATGATAAGGTGTGTCAGAAACTGAATATAACAGAAATCCTTTAAATTTAAATCATCAATTTGCTTTTTTTCCCAAAAGTGTTAATCTGATATGTTTTTTTATTTGGAATTTGTATCAGGAGGCAATTATGAACGAAAAAGTTAAAGCAATTCTCGACATGTTCGAAGAGATCAACAAAGTACCAAGACAGAGCAAACATGAAGAAAAAATAAGCCAGTGGCTTGTTGACTGGGCACAAAAGAACGGTTTCAATGCAAAAAGAGATAAAGCCATGAATGTTCTTATCGAAGTTCCGGCAACACCGGGATATGAAGATAAGCCTGTAATAGTTTTTCAGGGACACATGGATATGGTTTGTGAAAAAACGCCTGAAAGCACTCATGATTTTTCAAAAGATCCGATCAAACATGTTTTTCATGGTGATTGGCTTAAAGCTGACGGGACAACTCTTGGAGCAGACAACGGAATAGCTCTTGCAATAGCAATGGTGGTAGCAACGGACAAAACTGTTGTCCATCCGCCGCTCGAACTCCTTTTTACTGTCGATGAAGAAACCGGTCTCACAGGTGCCAATGCTCTTGAACCGGGCTTTGTAAAAGGAAAAGTTCTCTTAAATCTCGATAGTGAAGATGAAGGTGTTTTTGTTATCGGTTGTGCCGGTGGAAAAGATACAAACATCGTTTTCACCCCTGAATGGAAAAATGTTTGTGACAAAAACATCGCCGTTGAAATAAAGGTCGGAGGACTTGAAGGTGGACACAGCGGAGTTGATATCCATCTCCCCAAAGGAAATGCCAATATCATACTTGCAAGAGTTCTTGATGCTATCAGGACCGAAACCGGTTGCCTCAAAATAGGAAATGTTGACGGCGGCAGTGCTCACAATGCAATTCCGAGAGATTCTTTTGCTGTAATAAGTGTGAAAGAAGACCAACTTGAAAAAATGGAAACAGCTTTCAACAAAATTGCTGCCGATATAAAAGAAGAATGTAAAGTTCCCGAACCGAAACTTTCGATCACTCTTAAAAAAGGGATCGGTTTTCAAGGGCAGTTCATGACAGGTCAAGACAGTAAAAAGTTCATTGACCTTATGATCGCACTGCCAAACGGTGTTGCAGCAATGAGCACAGAAATGGAGGGGCTTGTTGAAACTTCCAACAATTTCGCTACAATTAGAAGGAACGGTGACTCCTTTACGATCCTTACAAGTCAGAGAAGTTCAATGAAAAGTCGTCTTGAGTGGATAACTGCGAAAGTTGAAAAACCGGGAGTACTTGCCGGTGCTGAAGTTAAAAGCGGAAACGGATACCCCAACTGGCAGCCTAAACTTGATAGCAAGCTCACTGAAAAATGTGTTTCAGTTTATGAAAAACTTTTTGGAAATAAACCGGTACTTGAAGTTATTCATGCCGGACTTGAGTGTGGAATAATCGGGGCGAAATATGATGGAATGGAAATGATATCTTACGGTCCGACAGTAATGAATCCCCATTGTCCGGATGAAAAAATGTTTGTACCGAGCCTTGAAAAAACATGGGATTTCACAGTAGGGATATTGAAAAGTTACTGCGAATAAAAACAACATTTAATGGGGATGATCATGAAAAAAGTTCTCCTGATGGCGGTGATGTTCTTTTCAGTGGTAAGTTGCACAACTCATGAGGGAGTTGTCAAAGAAAAGGATATCCCGATGTTTGCTCAAAAAGAAGGGGCAAAACTTAATGACGGTAACATAAAACTTGTTGCATGGATGACAGAGCCGTCCAAACCCAGACATGGTGAGCCTTTTAAAGTTGTCACTTACTGGAAATTCAAGGAACAGCTCCCTGAAGGATGGAAACTTTTTTTCCATTTTGAAGACGAAACCGGTGAAGAGAGATTTATTTATGACCATGAATTTCTCGGTGGCAGAGTAAATAGACTTGCTCTGAACAGGATCATAAGAGAAACAAGCGAAATAAAAGAACTGCCGAGACATTTTGATTCTAACTCCATGTACATAAGAACAGGTTTTTTTAAAGGGAGGGAGCGGACTGTTCCTGAAGAAAAATATAATGACGGCAAAAGCAGGCTCAACTTAGGTCCCGTTGCGATCACTCAACCTAACATTCTCAGAAAAAGAATGGATGTCTATGCAGTTGCGGCAAGATCAAGAAGTCAGATAAAGATCGATGGTGAATTCAATGAAAGTTTCTGGAGCAATGCTTCAAGAGATGACAGATTCTGGCAGGTAACGGGGAATGATCTCTCTCCGATAAAAACAACAGTCATGGCGGCAATGGATGACAAATATCTTTATATCGGTTTTGATGTTGAAGATGATGATATTGTTGCACATTATAAAAATGACGGCGACCCGTTATGGGAAAAAGATGATGTAGTTGAAATATTTATCGATCCCAGAGGTGAAGGTAAGATTTACTATGAAATTCAAGTAAGTGCCGGCGGAGTAAAGTTTGACACCAAATTTAACGGCAGAAGAAAAAACAGGGATGACAGTTGGGACTCAAAGATCAAGTATGCCGTTAAAGTTGATGGAACTCTTAATGATCCCAGTGACAAAGATAAAGGTTGGAGAGCAGAGATAGCTATTCCGTGGGAATCTATTGAAGATGCCCCCAATATACCTCCTAAAGACGGTGAAACATGGAAAGTTTTCTTTTACAGAATAAACAGACACACAAACAAAAAATCCAAACCTACTGACTTCTCTGCCTGGACTCCGCCATATTCAAGAGATTTCCATAACTTGAAGTATATGGGTGAGCTCCACTTTGTTTATGAGGAAATTCTTTAAAATTGAAAAGAGCATCCATTTTCATCTTTTTACTTTTCTGTTTTACATGGTCTTTCAGTGAAACCATTTCAGGCAGAAGAAGCCGGATCCTTGCAGAAAGATTTGAAAGAGAAAAGGGTGAAATAACTCTTGATCTCAGAGTTTCTCTGCAGGAAAAACAGTATCTGGAAAACAGCTATATAAACACCCTTATAAAGATGAAAAAAGTGGAGTATTTAATAAAATCTTCCCAGTTCCTTAAAGAAAACTGCGTTCCATTTGATTCACGGTGCCGCAATGTCTATAATATGTCCATAGCGTACCTTACAGACGAAAAGAAAACCGTTGAAGTTGAACTTGAAGAACAAACGAGGATAGTATCAGAGTCAAAAGAACGGATAGATGCATTAAAGGAAAGGCTTGCCTACATAGAAAAAGGGGTTGACATTGAGGATAGAAAAAGAACAACTTCTTCGGTCATTCCTGAACTTGCACGGTCATTAAAATGCAGTAATTTAAGAGGCTGGAATTATTACAGGGGAATATTTACCGATCCTTCGGGAATAAAAGATATCGGAAAAAAAATGTCTGTAAAAGATGTTGTCCAACTTAGTACCGGTGAAAAGATGATGATCCTTGAAGCAGGGAACTACACTTTGAATTTCACTTACATCGGGGAAGCTCTTCTAAAAAAAGGGGAAGTTACAGAAAAAGGAAAGCCATTTTTCAAAGGGAGTGCCGGCAACCCTGTCATGCCGGGCAAAAACCTTGTATTCATTAGGAAAAACAATGTTTTTGTCAATCCAAGGTTTATGTGCCGGTAAAAAAAAATCACAGAACAAAGTAATATTTATAGAAATCCTTGCAATTATAGCCGCTATAATATATAAATCATCGCATTTGTTTTTTTACAGATTTGCATGCAGGGTTAAGTTGCAGCCTCAAGGTACTGTTATTTGATGGAAAAAGTAAAAAATATAAGAAATTTTTCGATCATTGCCCATATTGACCACGGAAAATCAACTTTAGCCGACAGGCTTCTTGAGCTTACCGGCTCAGTGTCAGACAGAGAAAAAAAAGAACAATTTCTTGATGATATGGAACTTGAAAAAGAAAGAGGAATAACTATAAAAGCCCGTGCTGTCACAGTAACACACGAATACAATGGAGAAAAATATGCTCTCAATTTCATTGATACTCCCGGGCATGTTGATTTCAGTTATGAAGTGAGCCGAGCTTTGACCAGTTGCGAAGGAGCACTCCTTGTAGTTGATGCGACCCAGGGTGTTGAAGCTCAGACCTTAGCCAATGTCTATATGGCTATAGAAGAAAATCTTACGATAATCCCTGTAATAAATAAAATTGACCTTCCAAGTGCAGATGTTGAAAAAACTAAAGAAGAGATCGAAGATGTGATAGGAATTGATGCCAGTGATGCGCTTCTGGTTTCAGCAAAGACCGGGGTAGGGGTCAAGGAGTTGCTTGACAGGATCGTTACAGACATTCCTTCACCTGTTTCCAACCCTTTGGAAAAGACCAGAGCTCTTATTTTTGACAGCTGGTTCGATCCATATCTGGGAGTCAGAATGCTTGTGAGAGTTTTTGACGGCTCAATTAAACAGGGGGATATCATTTATCTGATGCAGTCAAAAGCAAGTTATGAGGTTCTTGATATTTCTAAATATACCCCTTTTCTTAAAAAAGTTAATGAAGTTGAAACAGGGGAAGTTGCAGTTATAGCTGCCGGGATCAAGACTATACATGAAGTGAAAATAGGGGAAACAGTTACCCTTGAAAACAACAGGACAACGAATTCTCTCCCAGGATTTAAGCCCATGAAGCAAATGGTTTTCTGCGGGGTTTTTCCTGTTGAGACTTCCCGTTACGAAGATCTGAAAAAAGCGATGGAAAAACTTGCTTTGAACGATTCAAGTTTTTCTTATGACCCTGAAACATCAAGTGCACTTGGATTCGGATTCAGATGCGGATTCCTCGGAATGCTCCACCTTGAAATAATAAAAGAGCGACTTGAAAGGGAGTTTGAACTGGAACTGATAACCACAGCTCCCAGTGTTTCTTACAAAGTGATAACAACACTCGGTGAAGAACTTTTTATTCAAAACCCCGACAAACTGCCTAAAACCCAGCTCATTGATCACATTCAGGAACCTTTTGTCCAGGCATCTATATTCACTCCCTCTGAATATATCGGGGGATTAGTTAAATTGTGTCTTGACAAGAGGGGAAGGCAGACAAACATGATATACCACTCAACTGACAGGGTAACCCTTGAATACAGAATACCGCTTGCCGAGATCGTTTATGATTTTTACGATAAATTGAAATCCATCTCCAGAGGTTTTGCATCACTTGACTATGAATTTAAAGATTATGAGCGGTCTGATCTTGTAAAAATGGACATCCTTATAAACGGAGATCCTGTGGATGCCCTTTCTGTTATTGTTCACAAAGAGAAGTCTTATCAAAACGGTCGCTCCCTTGTTCAACGGATGAGAAAAGTTATACCGAGACAGATGTACGATGTGGCGATACAGGCAGCCATAGGTTCAAGAGTTCTTTCAAGAGAAACAGTCAAAGCATACAGAAAAGATGTTACAGCTAAATGTTACGGCGGTGATGTTTCCCGTAAAAGAAAACTTCTTGAAAAGCAGAAAGAAGGTAAAAAAAGGATGAAACAGCTTGGAAATGTTGAAATACCTCAGGAAGCATTCCTTGCTGTACTTGACACTTCAGATGAATAGGAAAAGGTAAAAAATTGAAATACCTTGAAAAACTTGTATATAAACAGTTAATCGTTAAAATTTTATGTCAATTAATTTTTTCGGAGTTGACCTGATGACAGTAACAGTAGTGACCGGAACTCAGTGGGGAGATGAAGGGAAGGGGAAGATAGTCGATCTTCTGACAGAAAAAACAGATGTCGTTTGCAGATATCAGGGTGGGAACAATGCAGGCCACACCATTATCGTTAACGGTGTAAAATACGACCTCCATTCCATTCCTTCCGGCATACTGAGAGAAAATGTGATAAGTTACATCGGGAATGGAGTGGTTCTTGACCCTGAACAACTGATCGATGAAATCAGAATACTCAAGGAAAAAGGGGTTTCCATCACCCCTGAAAAACTTATGATATCTCCTAAGGCATCAATAATACTTGAATATCATAAAGTGCTTGACAAATGCAGAGAGCAGGCGAAAAAAGATACCAAGATAGGAACGACAGGTCGCGGAATAGGACCTGCTTATGAAGACAAGGTGTCAAGAATAGGAATAAGGGCGGGCGACCTTCTTAACAAAGAATTGCTTCAAAGAAAGATCAAAGCAGCCCTTAAAGAGAAAAATGCCCTTATGATCCATCTTTATGGAGCCGAACCCTTTGATGTGGATACTCTTGCAGAAAAATACAGGTCGCTTGGAGAAGAGCTGAAAACATATATTCTTGACAGCACTTTTAATTTCAGCGATTTTATCGTTGGAAAAAGAGTTCTCATGGAAGGTGCTCAGGGAGCTTTGCTTGATATAGATCATGGAACATTCCCTTTTGTAACATCTTCAAATACCGTTGCTTCTTATTTTCCGGTGGGAAGCGGAATTCCTTACAATGAAGGTTACTCCAACATAGGACTTGTAAAAGCATACACGACAAGAGTGGGGGAAGGTCCTTTTCCCACTGAAGATTTTACTTCTCTTGGAGATTCTCTCAGAAAAGAAGGCGGAGAGTTCGGAACAACTACAGGTCGTCCAAGAAGATGCGGATGGCTTGACCTTGTTGCTCTTAAATATGTTTTCAAGATGAGCGGTTTTACATCCATTGCCCTTACCAAACTAGATGTGTTGAACAGCTTTGAAGAAATTAAAGTGTGTACCTCCTACGGAAAAGAAGGTCGGGTTTTCAGGGATTTTCCATGCTCTATTGATGATCTGAAAAATATCGAACCTGAGTATGTGACACTTCCAGGGTGGAGATCGGATGTTTCAAAAGTGAGGTCTTATGATGAACTTCCTGATGAAGCTAAAGATTACATAAAATTCATTGAAAAAGAATTGAAGACCCCGGTTTCCATAATATCGGTAGGTCCTGCAAGGGATGAAACAATAATCCGCTCTGAAATATTATTGAACAAACGGTAATTTGTAAAATGAACGATCAGAAAAAATTGAAAACAGCCATAGAAAAAGCGATCAGTTACTTCAAGTCGGGAAAGATGGTTATAATGGTAGATGATGAAAACAGGGAAAATGAGGGAGATCTCGTTGTTGCAGCACAGTTTGTAACCCCTCAAATAATTAACTTCATGGCAACTCACGGGAGAGGGCTGATATGTCTCTCTCTTGACAACTCCATTGCAGACCGTCTTGATCTGCCACCTATGGTCAATGATAACTCCGCAAGATTCCAGACAGCTTTTACTGTTTCTATTGAAGCTAAAGAGGGTGTTACAACCGGGATCAGTGCAGCAGACAGGGCAACTACCATACTTACAGCCGTTAAAGATGATTCCCGCCCGGACGATCTTGCCAGACCGGGGCATATATTCCCGCTAAGAGCCAGGGATGGCGGAGTGCTTGTAAGAACCGGGCAAACAGAAGGTTCGGTTGACCTTGCAAAACTTTCAGGCTTGAAACCTGCCGCCGTAATATGTGAGATCATGAATGAAGACGGAACGATGGCAAGAATGCCTCAACTTGAAGATTTTTCAAGGAAACATGATATTCCCATAATTACGATAGAAGATATCATCGCCTACAGATTGCTTAACGAAATGCTTATAGAGAGAGTTGCCGAAAGTATTCTTCCCACGGAATTTGGAGATTTTGCTATCACAGTATATAAAAATGCCATTGATAACTTGGAGCATGTTGCTCTTGTCATGGGAGACCCAGGATCTGAAGATCCGGTACTTGTCAGAGTTCACTCCGAATGTTTAACAGGGGATGCTCTTGGAAGTTTGAGATGTGATTGCGGATCACAACTTAAAAATGCCCTGAAGATCATTGCTGTCGAAAAAAGAGGGGTTATGATATACCTCAGACAGGAGGGACGGGGAATAGGGCTCGGAAACAAAATAAAAGCTTACCACCTTCAGGACAATGGAATGGATACCGTTGAAGCAAACCTTGCTCTTGGTTTTGATGCTGACCTGAGAGACTATGGAATAGGGGCACAGATATTGAAAGATCTGGGTGTCAGCAGAATAAAGCTGATAACCAATAACCCGAAAAAAGTAGTAAGCCTGGCTGGTTATGGGCTTGAAATAGTCGATCAAGTTCCCAATATTTGCGGTGTTCAGGAAAAAAACATGAAATATTTGAAAGCAAAACAGGAAAAAATGGGTCACAAGATCTTTTAGGGAGATAAAAACAATGAAAACAAAAACAATCCAAGGTGATCTTACAGCAAAAAACAAAAAGTTTGCCGTAATTGTTTCAAGATTTAACAGCTTTTTGAGCGAATCACTGCTTAGCGGAGCACTTGACTGCCTTGAAAGACATGAGGCGGCTTCAGTTGAGATCATTAAAGTTCCGGGAGCGTTCGAAATCCCTTATGCCGCAAAAAAAGCCGCAGTTTCAAAAAAATATGATGCTGTTATATGTCTGGGGGTCCTTATAAGGGGAAATACGCCTCATTTTGAATATATAGCTGCTGAAACAACTAAAGGTATAGCCGCTGTTTCGCTTGAAAATGATATCTATATATCTTATGGTATCATAACTGCCGACACAATAGAGCAGGCAATTGAAAGAGCCGGAACAAAAGCGGGAAATAAAGGTTTTGATGCGGCACTTGCAACGATTGAAATGTTAAATGTAACTGATAAAATTTGAGAAATAAAAAATGGGACTTAGAAGAAGATCAAGAGAAAAAACACTTCAGATTCTCTACAGTCTTGAATTCAGCAAGACTATGACAATAGAAGACTCTGTGAAAATGTATTATGAATACTTCAATCTTTCAGGCTGTGACATTAAATCAGACGCAGACAAAGAGGAACATAGCTTTATAGTCTATCTTCTTGGGGAAGTGGTAAGAAACATTGATAAAATTGAAGAGCTTATAGAGGATGCCGCAATTAACTGGAGAATAGACAGAATAGCTCTTATTGAAAGAAATATTCTCAGAATGTCAGTCGCTGAGTTGATAGACACTAAAAACGGGGTGCCTTTTAAAGCAACGATCAATGAAGCCATTGATATTGCAAAGAAATTCGGCAGCAGGGACTCAAGCTCATTTGTTAACGGTATAATTAACAAAGTTGCAGACATTATTGATGTGAAAAACACAAAGCTATGAAGTTCAACAGAAGAATTGTCCCTTTCACAACTGTATTTTTAGTAAATGATGCCGATTTTAACAGGTTTGTCGCTGAAGCGGTCGAGTGGTGCTCAAGCGATTCATTTAATCCGGCAGGAAGAGCGTTCGTAGTCAATGTTCAGACTCATACGATCAGTATAATAAACAGGTTAAGAGAAAAAAAGGTTAAGCCCAAAAGGGAGTTCAGCAAACTTTCTCTTATATATTTCATCCTTAAAGTTAAACCCTCCCTGTTAATAAGTTTCAGTCAGAGAAAAACAGCAAAAGCGATCCTGATACTTTCAAGGGCGGGTAGAACAGTTTACAGAAAGAGCCTGTTTTCATTCTTTTTTTCTGATGCTTCATATGCTCAGAATGATAATGTGACCATCAGATCAGCGGCACCTTATTTGTTCAATGAATATGGGAGATTCGGTGGCAGAACCACATCTTTCAGAGGTCATGCAAGCGAAAACCGGGAAGACGGGCAGTTAGATGTAGTTGATGCCGACGATAACGATATTACAATAGATCTGGGTCCGTTGCCTGATAATCCCGAAGGTGAGTTGCTTTGGGTTCCAAGAAGAACTACAATGAAAAGTGTCTGGACAGACTTCATAAAACTTACTTTTTTTGCACATAAGCGAAATTGCAGGATCGTAACACAAATAAGGAACCAGAATGAGCTTAAAAGTTTTTCCTCCATATTTTTTATAAAGGGGAGAAAGCCCGATATGGATAAATACCTTAAGTTTATAGAATCTAAAGATCTTTTCAGCATAATAAATGACCCTGGCAAGCATGGAATAGCAAATCTCAGATCGATAGTGTTTTCATTCGGACTGACTGCCGAATACAATAAAGTTTCAAAAACAATTGCTGAAAACAAAGGCGGGGCAGTGGAATTGACAACTATAAAGAAAATAGAAGATGACTGATATTACTATTTATTATTTGCGTCAACTTCGCATAACATATATTATGTAAACTAAAGCTATGGAAAACGGTGTCAGTAGGATAAAAACTAAATTGTTGAATGCTTTCAATTCCGGAAAGCTCCCCTCATCAATTATTTTTTATGGACCCGGCTCTCAACATGAAAAAGATGATTTCATCTATGACATCGCCTACAGCATCATGAAAATTAAAAGGAACATTGGCAAAGATAAATTCATCTCCCTGATCGCCTCCTCTTCTTTTACTGACTTTGTTACAATATCAAAAGGTTCCACCGGCTCCATAAAGGTTGATGAAGTTAAGCAGATAAATGAAGTTGTCAGCTACAAACCTTTTGAGTCCGGCAACAGGATATTTTATTTTAAAGATGCTGAAGCCATGACCCATCAAGCTCAAAACGCCATTCTTAAAATAATTGAAGAACCTGACCCCTTCAACTATTTTTTTCTTATGACCAACAAGAAAAACTCACTTTTAAGGACTATCACCAGTCGTTGTGTTTCCTTTTATATCCCTGAGATCATTTGTGATAAGGACACCCCGAATGAAAAACTCAAGCCTGAAAACTACTTTCCTTTTCTAAATGAGTGCAATGAGTTGTTTGATAGACAGTTTATCCTTTCAGAGATGAAAACAATTGAGATGGAAGCTAAAGACTTCAGCCCTGAAAGACTTACCTCAATTGACAGAATTGAAAAAAAGATCAACATTGTTGACAGTTCAGATCTCAGTGAGCAAGCTGACAAAGAATACTCAAAAAGACTTATAATAAAGATGAGACTTGCTTTTTTTTCATATTTTCTTAAAAACATATATCCGGCTCTTTCAGAAAAGATAGCTCTGTTTTTAAATAACAGACAGTTTATTACGACAGAATCTTCTGTTTTTTATAATTTTACTGGAGAAGAAATTGGAAAACAATAATAAAAAATACGATCAGTCAAGGAAAAAAGATTATGTAAGTGTCTCTAATGACAATGGAATTGTCAACGAAGAGGACTTGAGGCAGTTAAAAGACCTTGAGACTAACGACGAAGGCTTCAAAGACGAAGAATTCCAGAAACACAAAAAAGCCGGCTCCCCGATCGCTCCGCTTGGAGGTGGTGATGCAGTTTACTTTGATTACAGTGATCCGGTTCCCGATTTTGATGAAGTTATCGCGATACAGTTTCAAAATGCGGGTAAAATATACTGGTACTATTATCCGGAAGTAAAAGAGCCGGGGAATGAACTTAAACAGGGAGACATTATTGTAGCATACAGTGAAAGAGGAATGGAGCTGGCAACGGTCCTTAATAAGTGCAAAAAGGATTTTCAAAGGCAGAACAAGATCAATTTCATTAAGAATGGTTTTTTGAGAAAAGCTAACGATCAGGATTTTGAAAGAGCCCGGAAACTTGAGGAAAAAGCTAAGGATGCCTGGAAGATATGTGAACGACTGAACTATGAACTTGATATAAGGATGAAGCTTGTTAAGGTTAAGTATACTCTTGATGACTCAAAAGCTATCTTTTATTTTTTCTCTAACGGGAGGGTTGATTTTAGAGAACTTATAAAGCGTCTCGCTTATGAATTGCACCGCAGGATCGAAATGAGGCAGATCGGGGTCAGAGATACAACCAAAATAATGGGAGGTTTGGGCCCATGCGGAATGGATCTCTGCTGCAGAAGGTTTCTCCACAGTTTCAGCCCTGTCTCAATAAAAATGGCGAAAGATCAAAACCTTACCTTAAATCCTAATAAGATATCTGGGATCTGCGGAAGACTTTTCTGCTGTCTTGCTTACGAAGATGAAGTTTATGAGGCAATGAGGGCTGACTATCCCCTTGAGGAAACTGAGGTTTTTGACAAAGAGAGCGGGAGAAAAGGATTCGTGAAGAAACTCAATGTCATATCAAACAACTTGACGATAGTTTTCTATGAAAACAATTCTGACAAATATGAGGAAAAGGTTGTTGACAGATCTCTTATCGAGTTCAAAAATGGAAAGTGGTATTACAATTCAGGCGCAGAAGTTGTCAATCTTAAAGCTGTTCTTGATGTTGAGCCGGTTCTATCTAGCGAAAAAGAGGTGCTGGGCACTTCTTCTGGTAGCAAAAAACAGAACAATAATAACAACAAGGACAATAGCGGCAATAACACAAGAAGAAGAAACCGGAGAAATAACCGGAACAGCAACTACAGAGGCGGTAAAAAACCTGATTCCGAAAAAACTCAGTAAAACAATGCACTTCATAGATTCGCATGCCCATCTTTTTATGCTGGTCAAAGAAAAAGGGATAACTCTTGATGAAATTTTTTCAGAAATGAAAGAAAACAGGGTTTTATCTCTTCTTAATGTCTCGGGGAGCAAAAATGAATCTTTTTTCTTTAAAAATGAAGTTCTCCCTGCTGCTGAAAAAATGGGGGTCAAAGTTTATCACTCATGCGGGATACACCCCCACTCTGCTTCAAAATATGTTGAAGATGATCTGAAGTGGCTGAGAGAAGAATCTCCCTTTATGGATGCTGTAGGCGAGGTCGGGCTGGATTTGCACTACAACTTTTCGCCCCCGAAAAAGCAGGAAGAAGTGCTTCTAAAAATGCTTGAGGCATCCTTAGAATTATCAAAGCCAGTCATAATTCACGGAAGATGTGGCGAAGAAAGGATAATCGATGTTCTTAAACAAAACAGGTTTTCAGGAAAAAAAGTTCTTTTTCACTGTTTTACAGGTGACAAAAAAACAGCTTTTGAGATAATTGATAACGGTTGGCTGATCTCATTTTCAGGGATCGTTACTTTTAAAAAAGCGGAAGAATCGGTTGATATCTTAAAAAGTGTGAGCGTTGACAACATATTGTTTGAAACTGATTCACCTTTTTTGGCTCCTCACCCTTTCAGAGGAAAACTGAACACACCTGCCAAAGTGAAGTATGTTTACCAATTTGCTTCCGATATATTAAAAATTGATATGAATGAACTGGCACATAAGATAGAAAACAACTTTAAATTATTTTTTTCATGAGCAGTAGAGAAAGGTTCGCATATTTTACGACCTCTGTTCCGATAGAGATCATAATTGCCGCGGGATACAAACCGATAGACCTTAATAACAGGTTCGTGTCATCAAAAACCCCCATCTCTCTTGTTGACAATGCGGAATCATTTGGATTTCCAGGGAGTTGCTGTGCCTGGATAAAAGGGCTTTTTTCGGTCATGTCCGACATTTTTCATAAAGAGAACGATCTTTTTATTGCGGTCACTGAAGGTGATTGTTCAAATGCAAAAGTTCTCGAAGAAATAATTGCTTCAAAAACCGGAATAAATTCCTACATATTTGCATATCCTGCATCAAGAGATCAGATCGACATGAAAAAAACTCTTGAGCAACTGGCAAATTTTCTCGGAACAGATATGGAAGCTGCTGAAAAGATAAGAATGGAACTTGTTCCTTTAAGAGAAAAACTTAATAAAATTGATGGTCTAAGCTATCTTTATCCCGGACTTGTCACTGGTTTGGAGAATCATTACTGGCTTGTATCTTCTTCGGATATGAATGGAGATAAGAAAGTTTTTGAAAAAGAACTGGATGTTTTCCTTGATGAAATTTTAAAAAGAAAAGAAAGGTGGCAGCCTTCTTCGGAAATAAAGAAAATAGCATTTCTTGGCGTTCCCCCTATTCTCCCTGTCCACCAATTTATAGAGGATAAAAAAGGGGTGGTCGTTTATAATGAAATTCAAAGAGAATTCGCTATGATAGGAAAATACAGTTCACTTGAAGCACAATACACCGAATATACATACCCCTACTCTGCCCGGTTCAGATTTGAAAAAGCTCTGAATGAAGTTCAAAAAAGAAATGTTGACGGAATAATCCACTATGTTCAGTCTTTCTGTCACAGACAGATAGAAGATATCATTTTAAGGAACATGTTGAAGGAAAAGAACATTTCAACCCCGGTGCTCACTATTGAAGGAGACAAACCTTCTTTTCAAATAGATGGAAGATTGGCAACAAGAATAGAAGCGTTCCTCGAAACCATCTGAACTTGATCAGAAAAAACAAGAAATCCGATTAAGCTTTTGACAAAACTCTGTTACTTTGGTAATATCTTCTGTCTAACTGTTTTATATGTTAGCTGCTGTATTTAAAGATAGAGGGAAAATTGGAAAGTGACAATAAATCTTTAGCTGTGCTTTTTGTGCTTGAGTCTGAACCTGAAAGCAGTTTTTCACTTTCATTCTTCAACAGTTACATAGAGTCATTAGTTGATTCTCTCAATAAAAGCATGGTGAAAATTTCAATTTTTTACCCGGTTTTTTCGGATAGTGAAGAGCACTATTCTCTTAATATCGTTCCCGGAACAGGGTTTACAAGGTATATTACATATCTGCCGCCAAAATTTCTGACTTACAAAGAGACCTTTGCTTCACCGCTTATGGAAAATGTGTTTAAATATATTCTTAAAGATGAAAGTTTTGACTGTATTCATATCTGGAGTTTTAAAAATCATTCATTGAACTATCCCTTTATTGCAAAAGAAAGAAATGTGCCGGTTATGATCTCTTTGTGTGACGGATTTTTATCTTCAGGATTCATGTTTGAAAAAAACAGTATCGGAAGCAGCTTTGCCGATGGAAAAAAGAAGGTGCGTATTTCCAACTTTGTCTCTTCCCCTTTCAACTCATTTATCAGAAACGCCGGAAAACTTTTTTCAGAGTCAAAGACAAAAAAGAGAAACTCATGGTTTGAGCAAATAGGAAGATACACTTCTTTTTATAACACCCCGCCCTCTTCTTTCATCGATCAGGATGTGATTTCCGAGAGAAATTCATTGTCTCTTGAAGTTATTGAATTCGCAGACAAATTCATTCTGAACTCTGAAATGGAATACAATGCTTTTTACCGAAGCTCCATTCCTGAAAACAAAGTTGTTGTCATCGAACAGGGAGGAGCTGGAGAAAGTATAGTTGAATCAAAACCTTTCGAGATAGAAGGTGCAGTTAAATTCGGCTTTATGGCTGAACTTCTGCCCGAAGAAGGAATCCTGGAAATTCTCAAGGCTTTTAACGCTCTCTACAAAGACGGTTATCAAAATGAGCTTCACATCTATGGAGAAACTGTTCAAAACAGAAACTATTTCAATAAAATTAAAAAGTACATACGGGATTCAAAAATTATATTGAAAGGCCCTATAGAGCCGGGAAGATTGAGTGCCGCTTTGGGAACTTTTGATGTTCTGATAATGGCATCAAAGTGGTCTAGAAGTGATACTTTTCTTTTGAAAACAGCTATATGCAGCCGTAAAGCGGTAATCGTTCCTTCAAAAAACAGTATGGCTGACATTGTCAGGAAATATAACCGGGGACTCACTATAGATGAAGTTTCAATAGACGCTATATCAAAATCAGTGTCAGAACTTGAAAGAAACAGAAAAAGGCTGTATTATTTTATGCGGGTAAGTGATGACTTTAATGTCAGCATGATAAAAGATAACACAACAAAACTCATTGAAATGTATGAATCCGTTTCGAAGAAGAAGCAAACTTTAAATGATGTGCTTTTAAAAAGAAAACTGCACAGAAAGAAAATTGAAAGATCGAGAGGATAAAATGAAGAAAAATAATTTAACGGTAACAACGGCTTTGCTGGCCAAAACTCTTTTACTGAGTTTTTTGCTTTTATCTGCCACATTCATTGCCGGGCTTATAATTGGAAAAAACGAACCCTCTTTTGATAAAAACCGGTCTAAAGAGGAAAGTCAGTTGAGTGCATGCAGTTTTAAACTTCAGGAAATATCTTCAAAATATCTTTCTTTGATGGAATTTGCTCAGACAAAAGGAATCGTTACTGCCGATGGTAAAACAGATAACAATGTTATCTGTACATATATTGTCAACGATGAAGATACAGCAGAAGATGTTTTAGAAGAAACACCTGAAACAGCAGCAAAAGAGGGAGTTGAAAAAGATGCTCAAAAAAACTGTAGATTTTCAATCCAACTGTTATCTGACACAAACAAAAACTCGGTTGTTGCTGTACAGAAGAAATACAATATTCCTGAAACCTTTATTGTAGAGGGTGTGGTCGATGAAAAATCATGGTATCGTCTGAGATACGGCTGTTTTGAAACAAGAGCCGATGCTGAAAGAGAATTACCCCAAATAAGGGAAACTGTTGTTAATGCACTTGTTGTAACTAATTAATATGAGGCATAAAATGGTAAATTCTTTGGGAATCAAAAAAATCTTTTTTCTTTTCTTTTTCTTGCTGTTCTTTTCTTTGACACTTGGTGGAGAAGAAGTTGAAGAGCAGGTAACTGATGAGGAAGAAAAAGAAGCTGTTCTTCAGGAAGAAGAGATAGAAGAAAAAAAAGAAGTGGTCATCGAAGAAGAAAAGGATGTGGAAGAGGAAGAAGAGGAAGAAGAGGAAAAGGATTTTAGAAAGGGAGAGATCGCAAATATTGGCTCAAGAGAAATAATCTCACCTTACAACAGTGCCGGAATAGGTATCGGTATGACAATGATCGATGAACGGTATTACCTCACCATAAACCCAAAACTTTCCTTAAGATTTGATTCTGTTGGCTTGATCATGGGTTTCCATCTTCCGCTGAACATTGAACTTTTCAATACTGATGTAACTCAGCAAGGTGATGCTTTTACTTTCAGAACCGAGGACTATGATGAATGGCAGGATTTTCTCAAAATAATAAGATACATACAAGTTGGCGGAACTGAAGATAAATTTCACTTTGCAATGGGCTCCAATTTTGCCAACTCAATTGGACATGGAACGATCGTCAGAAGATATATTTCCAACAATGACTCAACTTTCTCTACCTTATCAACAAGATTGAACTGGTATTCTGATTTTGGAGGGTTCGAAGCTTTATTTGGAGATGTCGGCAGAGGCAATATGTTCGGAGGGCTTGGATTTATAAAACCTTTCGGTTTTTTTGATCATTATTTTCCCAAGAGCGTATCTTTCGGCTATGTGTTTTTTGCTGATAGAAATGCACCGACAAACCTTGAGTATGTAAGATATTACGATATGCCGGATCCTAATCTTAACAGCGAAGATTGGGATAGAGTTAATGAAACCCTCCATGAAAATCAAAGGGTTCGGAGGATCCAGCATGATTCTAAAAACAGACCGGTCATAACTGACACTGAATTTCTCCATTTACAGGGACTTTCTTTTGAGTTGAAATCTGTCAGAACAAATTATATTGATATAAAACATTATTTTGATTACTCGTGGTTTAAAAATGACATGAGTAACGGTGGTTTTACAAAAGGAATACTTGGAAGGTTCAACCTTGATGACGATAGAAAACATGCAATGAGAACGCAACTTGAGTTCAGGGTTCATAAAGATACTTATCTCCCCTCCTTTTTTGACACATTCTATGATGTTGAAAGGATCGAAATGATGACCAACATTTTTGGCAGAGATAATTTTACTCCTGACGGAAGATCAAAATACTGGCATCTTCAAAACCACGGGAAAGGTGACCTGAAATTTTCTTTTTACGGAGAGTTAAGCTACAGTTTTGAATCATGGATAGCTTTGTCTTTAGGTTACGAACAACTTCCCGACTCTTTTTCATTGTTTACCCATCTTGAACTCCCTGATCTCTGGATATTTAAAGGGATGCTCAGCTATACTAAAAGAGGGATCAGATCCTTTAATGAAATTTTCAAAGATGATAATGTCAGTTCCCTTTTCAGAGCTGTTACCAGAGTACAAGTCCTACCAATTCTTTATATAAATGGATATGTCGGCAAACACTGGACATTTTGGAATTCTGATAAGCCTAGACCGAATGATAACCTGACAGGACACTATGTCTCTATGTGGGACTGGGGACTTGAAATTGAGATCGGGTATGAGTGGGGCAGAAAAAGGAGTGCCAGGGCAAGAAAAGATAAAACTGAAAAACCTGATGAAAAAGAAAAAGATATTCTTGATTATTAGTGATAATTTAATGGAGGGGTTGTCTTTATGAAAAAACTTTTTTTTATGGTTGTTGCAACATTACTTCTGTCAACAGCTTCCATATATGGCACTGAAATTTTTATCAATGGAGCAAATGTTACAGGAATAAAAGACCAAACGATAGAAAATTGTACTGTAAAAATAGATGGCGAGGGAAACATACATATAAATGCTCCTGATGTGAAGATAGTAACTGAAACTGAAAAACCAAAAAATGCTTATTTCTTAGCAGTTTCCGTTGACTCCCCTCTTACTTCGGATTTCACCATATCTTTGAATGGAAGAATAATCGGCAAACTGGATGCCGGATCTAAAGAAACCCTTATTGAACTTGGGGACAAGGTTAAAAAAGGAGAAAACATCATCTCTTATTTATCGGAACCTTCTCAAAACCCTGTTAACTATTCAATACTTACCGGAACCGGTGTGAAAAAAGGCGATACTCTTGAATTTACACCGGTATCTACACAGAAAGGAGCTGTCCACAATTTAGGAGCTGCCGGAAACTTTAAATTTATTGCGGAGTAACGATAAAATGAAACGAACAATTTTGATGACATCTTTTTGCCTGGTCACTCTTCTGACTGTCACTATGTTTCCGGGATGTAAAACAACTGAGCCGAGGGTTGTAAGTGACGAAAGTAAAGCAAATAGCTATTATCAACTTGGACTTGCGGCACTTAACCAGGGTGACTATGCAAGGGCAAGGAGAGAGATAACCCGTGCAATAAATACTGCTCCTGATATTGCTCATTACCACAACCACCTCGGGCTTGTATATTACCACACAGGTGATTACAAAAGATCTGAGGAACTGTACAGAAAGGCTTTGAGTCTCGACAGAAGTTACTCGGATGTTTACAACAATCTAGGTGCTCTTTATATAAGGCTTGGAAAATTGGAAAAAGCGGTGGAATACTTTGAAAAGGTAATTGAAGATCCTTTGTATCCCTACCCCCATTTTGCCCACACCAATCTCGGTATTGTAAGAAGAATGGAAAAAAGGTTTGAAGATGCGAAAAGACACCTTAATGATGCTTTAAGGGTAAAGGGAACTCACTGTGAAGCATACAAGGAACTCGGTATAATTTATGATGAACAGAGTCTTTTTGATAAAGCTTTTCTGAACTATCAGAAAGCGATACAGTTTTGTCCCTACCATGTTGAAGCATTATATAGAGGAGCTGTGAGAGCATATACTTTAAAAAAAGAGTCTGTGGGTGCAATGTATCTGGAAAGGTGTCTTGAAGTTGACTTTTCAAATATCCGCAGAGTTCAGATACCTTTTCTTGAAGATTGTGTCAATCTTGCAAAAAGTATCGGTGTGGAGTTTGTTCCTAAAACAACTTCTCCAAGAGAAGGTCCCAAAAGACAGATAGATGCAAATTGAAAAATGGAAGTAATTTCAGGCATTATAATATCTTTTAGAAAAGTTGACTCAGGTTGCTGGTATACTATTGTGTCGGGGAACAATAAGAAGAAATTTTTCTCAAAAAAAGAGCAGTTTTCCCTTTTTGAATTTTCTGAAGTGGTGCTTGTTAACAAAAATTGTTCCTACTTCTTAAGTGACTATCAATGCTCTTACGAAGATGCACCGTTAAAAAAATACCCTCAAAATATTGTTGCCGCTTCCTGGTTTTCAGTGCTTGCTGAATCTTTGCACTTTGTTGATGAACAGGACATGCTCTTTGTTGACCACTGTGTGAACACTCTTTCAGCTGGTGAAATAAATGATGAAAAACTTCAGACAGTTGAATCGGTCTATCTGAATGTTTCCGGATTTGGACAAAGTGATGGATCGGAAAAAGTTTTCAGAGAATACTTTCCGTTCAGAATAAAAATAAGAAACTCACTGATAAATCAGATAAAAAGAGGCTGAGTAATGGTAAATTTTAGAAAAATCAAAACTGAAAAAACCGTTGATCTTTTGATAGACTTTACGAGAAAAGAGTTTGAAAAATCAGGATTTAAAAAGGGTGTACTTGGTCTATCAGGCGGAATTGACAGTGCTGTTGTTGCAGCTTTAGCTTCAAAAGCAATAGGAGCAGAAAATGTTACAGGGATTTTAATGCCGTATAAAACTTCAAGCAGATCCAGTGTTGAAGATGCACTTAAAATAGTTGAAATGACTGGAATAGATCATAAAGTTGTTGAGATAACCAATGCTGTTGATGCAATTGAATCTTTTAATATGGAAAAAAGTGACCGGATAAAAGGTGTGAGACTCGGCAATGTAATGGCAAGGGTTAGAATGATAACTCTTTTTGATTTTTCTTCTGCTAATGATGCACTTGTTCTTGGAACGGGGAATAAAAGTGAAATTCATCTTGGATACTTTACCCTTTTTGGAGATTCTGCATCAGCAATAAATCCGGTGGCAGATATTTACAAGACAGAAATCTTTGAACTTGCTGATTTTATGGGTATTCCCAGGGAGATAATTTCAAAGCCCCCTTCTGCCGACCTTATGGAAGGACAGACTGATGAATCTGATATCGGTTTCAGATATGCAGATATGGACAGAGTGATATACGGACTTGTTGACCTTGGGCTTACACCGGAGCAGATAATAGAAACAGGAGAAGATCCCCATTTGGTTAAATCAATTCAAAAGAGAATAATAACAATGGAGTATAAAAGAAAAATCCCCATAACTTCCGGATACAGACCATAATGGGAACAAATAAAAGAAAAATAGCACTTTTCGGGGGAAAATTTGATCCGCCCCATCTCGGGCATCAACTTACAGTGTTTCTTGCTTTGGAAAAATATTTGATGGATGAAGTATGGGTCATCCCCTCTTTTTCTCATCCTTTCGGACACGAATCAAGCGACTATGATAAAAGATGTGAAATGTGTGAGATAATGATCCGTCCATGGAAAAATGGGAAAGTAAAAGTTTCAAGAATAGAAAAAGAGATTGGAATAGAAACGGTTTATACCATTGACCTTATTAAATATATTCTGCAAAAAGAGCCTTCCTTGGATTTGTATCTTTTTATAGGGGAAGACAACTGGAAATGTCGTGACAAATGGAAAAACTTTGAAGAAATTGAGAAACTTGCAAAAATTGTTGTTATAGGA